>NZ_JBFAKW010000023.1:0-92744 GCF_040655955.1 Streptomyces sp. NPDC050263
AGTACGTCCAGTACGAGGACTTCCGGCCGGCACACCGAGAGCACGCACCGGACGCCGCTCCTTGACGGGCAAACGTTGCCTGCCGCGGCACTAGCGTTTCCGGGCCCGGTAGTGCTTCATCAGGGCGGTGATCCGCTCCGGGTCCGCCCGGCCGTTGAGTTCGTCCAGCAGACCGTCCGGGCACAGCTCGTAGAGATCCCCCCACCACCGACGCCCCCGGTTGTCCCAGATCCGGTACCCCCCGGGCACGCCCCTGGCGACGTAACGTCTCCTGCTCATCGCCCCGTCTCCCCCTGACGCCGCCATTGATCGCGGCTGGTCATGCCGGATTGGATGCTCCCATGGAACGCATCGAACGCATCGAAGCAGAGCTGTTCACCGACGGCGGCAACAACGCCGTGGTCCGGCTGCCCGGGCGGCGGTTTCCCGGGGTTCTGGTGCAGGGGGACTCGCTGCACATCCTCCGCACCGATGCGGCCGAACTGGTGGACGCCTGCGAGCGCGGCGACCTGGCCGACGCCCGCGACGGCGCCGGACTGCTCCTGGCCGGCCTCGACGCGCTGCTGGACCGCTACGCGGCCGCGCTGGCCGAGCACGAGATGCCGCGACCGTACTGATTGATCATTGCCGGGTCGTCCTGATCGCTGCCGAGTCGTCGAGACGGATCAGACGATCGGCTCGCCGACGCCCAGGAGGTTGCCCTCGCTGTCCCGGAACCAGGCTCCGCGTTCGCCCCGGGCGCCCTTGCTCGGGTAGTTGCCGTCGACCTCGGCGATGCCGTCGACGGTCCGCAGGCCCGGGACGTCGACCTCCTCGAACTCCACGCCACGCCGCCGGAGTTCGGACACCGTGGCCTCGATGTCGTCGACCTCGAAGGCCATCTGCGTGAACGCGCCGGTCGCCGCTCCCGTCGAGCGGAACAGCGCGAACTCCGCGCCCCCGCACCGGTACAGCAGCCCGCCCGGGCGTTCGTCGACGGGGTGCAGGCCGAGTCGCTCCGCGTAGAAACGTCGCGCCCGTTCCAGGTCCTGGGCGGGGAGTCTGGTCGCCGCGCGGGCCCGGGTCAGCGGGGTGCCGTCGTCTGTCGTGTTCGAGCTCATGCGTCCACTGTGCCGTGCGCGGCGGCCGGAGCGGCGGAGGCGGCCGCTTCGTCCGGGTGGCGTTCCGGAGCCGGGTTGTCAGTGGGCCGGGGCATCATCTGGCGGATGCGCTGTCTACGTTGGACGTCCGACCGTATGTTCGTCGCGTACCGCCAGTACTACCTCCAGGGCGACGAGTTCCTCACCGAGTACGACGACTGCGACACCGTCGAGCGGATCTTCGCGGGCAACAGCCTGGCGGCCGGCGGACCGGAGCACCTCACGCTGTTCGCCGGCACGCACACCGGACGGATCCGGCTGACGACCGAGAGTCGCGCGCAGGAGCCGCCGTCGACCGGCGCCGAGGAGTGGGAGACCGTCGTCGACGTGAGCGTCTGCAGCACCAGCGGGGTGCTGCGGCTGTTCCGGTGGGGCGGGGACGTCGAGGAGGACGCCGGAAACTTCGCCACCGCCGGGGCCGGGTGGTACCGGGTCCGCGCGCGGGCGCGCGGCCGGGACGCGGGCGAGACGCACACGGGCGACGAGCCCGTCGAGGAGCACTTCCTGAGCGTGTGGCCCGCCCCGCCCGGGCCGGACGTCGTCCACCGCGCGGACGACGCCTTCGCCCGCGCCCACTACGACCCCGCCCGGCCGCCCGGCCTGCCCGTGCACCCCTGAGCGCGGCCGGGCTTCGGAGGAGCCTGTCTCAGGCGTGGGCCAGCCACAGGTCCGGGCCGAACACCTCGTAGTGGACGTCCGCCGGGGCGACGCCCTTCTCGATCAGCTGGGACCGCACGGCCCGCATGAACGGCAGCGGGCCGCACAGGTACGCGCGCGTGCCCGGTGCGACGGGTACGTCCGTGAGGTCGGCGAACCCCGTGTGGGCGTCCTCGGGGGCCTCCTGCTCATACCAGAGGTGGAGGGAGGCGTCCGGCAGCTTCTCCGCGTACGTCTCGTGGTCGGCGCGCAGGGCGTGGGCCGCGGGGGAGCGGTCCGCGTGGACGACCGTGACCGGGGCCCGGTGACCCGTCGCCGCCAGGTGCGCCAGCATCGCGACCATCGGCGTCACGCCGATGCCGGCCGAGGCCAGCAGCAGAGGAGTGCCCTCGCCGCTGTCGAGCACCAGATCGCCGAACGGCTCGGAGAGCTCCAGGACGCTGCCCTCGTGCACGCGCGCGTGGAGGTGGTTGGAGACCTCGCCCTCCGGGGTCGTCGGGCTGCCGGGCTCCCGCTTGACGCTGATCTGCCGCAGGTCCGAACCCGGTGCGCCGGAGAGGCTGTACTGGCGGGTCTGGCGGGCGCCGTCCGGGAGTTCGGCGCGGACGGACACGTACTGGCCCGCACGGAACTCCCGGACCGGGGCCCCGTCGAGCGGGCGCAGCCGGAAGGTGACGACGTCCGGGGTCTCGGGGACGCGTTCCACGACCTCCCACTGCCGCCGGCCGCCGCCCCCGCACTCCTCGTACAGCCGCTTCTCGATCGCGATCAGCGCGTTCGCCATCAGCCAGTAGACCTCGGTCCAGGCGGCCGCGACCTCGGGCGTCACCGCCTCGCCGAGCACCGCGGCGATGGCGCCGAAGAGGTGCTTGTGGACGATCGCGTACTGCTCGGGGGCGATGCCCAGGGAGGCGTGCTTGTGGGCGATGCGGCTGAGCATCGCGTCGGGCCGGTCGTCCGGGTGCTCCACGGTGTGGGCGGCGAAGGCGGCGAAGGATCCCGCCAGGGCCTGGCGCTGGGTGCCGGCGGCCTGGTTGCCGCGGTTGAAGACGTCGCGCAGCAGCTCCGGGTGGGCGGTGAACAGGTCGGCGTAGAAGCGTTCCGTGATCTCGCCGATCGCCGCGCCCACGGCGGGGAGCGTGGCGCGGACGGTGGCTGCGGACTGCTCGGACAGCATCAGGGCCTCCTCTGGCCTCGCCGGCCTTACCTGGGCCGGCGCTCTGCCCGGCACACTAGCTAAACTTGCATCTGAGATGCAAATTAAGTGGCCGGGGTGAGACGG
The DNA here is from genome assembly GCF_040655955.1 of Streptomyces sp. NPDC050263. Taxonomy (NCBI): domain Bacteria; kingdom Bacillati; phylum Actinomycetota; class Actinomycetes; order Kitasatosporales; family Streptomycetaceae; genus Streptomyces; species Streptomyces sp. NPDC050263. Next base: position 3,079 of record NZ_JBFAKW010000023.1, read on the forward strand.
AGGGGGTCGGGCATTACGGATGTCGGTCCGAGCAGGCAAGATGGGCGACAGAGCAGTACACCTGCCCGACGTGAGGCGTTCAGGCCCCGGTCGCCGAGGCGATCATGGTCGGCAACGCGCACGAAATGGTGTTGTGGTGTGATGCTCAGGTGCCCGACCGCCTCTCCGCGGGACGAGAGACAGGCGGCCTGACCAGCAAGGATGGGGAAGCGGAAGATGGACAAGCAGCAGGAGTTCGTGCTCCGGACGTTGGAGGAGCGCGACATCCGGTTCGTACGGCTGTGGTTCACGGACGTCCTGGGCTTCCTCAAGTCCGTCGCCGTGGCCCCGGCCGAGCTCGAGCAGGCGTTCGACGAGGGCATCGGCTTCGACGGCTCCGCGATCGAGGGCTTCGCCCGGGTCTACGAGTCCGACATGATCGCCAAGCCCGACCCGTCCACCTTCCAGGTGCTGCCCTGGCGCGCCGAGGCCCCCGGCACCGCCCGCATGTTCTGCGACATCCTCATGCCGGACGGCTCCCCGTCCTTCGCGGACCCGCGCTACGTCCTCAAGCGGGCCCTGGCCCGCGCCTCCGACCTGGGCTTCACCTTCTACACCCACCCGGAGATCGAGTTCTTCCTGCTGAAGGACAAGCCGACCGACGGCTCCCGCCCGACCCCGGCCGACAACTCCGGCTACTTCGACCACACCCCGCACAACGTCGGCATGGACTTCCGCCGCCAGGCGATCACCATGCTCGAGTCGATGGGCATCTCGGTCGAGTTCTCCCACCACGAGGGCGCCCCCGGCCAGCAGGAGATCGACCTGCGCTACGCCGACGCGCTCTCCACGGCCGACAACATCATGACCTTCCGCCTGGTCATGAAGCAGGTCGCGCTGGAGCAGGGCGTCCAGGCGACGTTCATGCCGAAGCCGTTCAGCGAGCACCCCGGCAGCGGAATGCACACCCACCTGTCGCTCTTCGAGGGCGACCGGAACGCGTTCTACGAGTCGGGCTCCGAGTACCAGCTGTCGAAGGTCGGCCGGTCCTTCATCGCCGGTCTGCTGAAGCACGCAGCCGAGATCGCCGCCGTCACCAACCAGTGGGTCAACTCCTACAAGCGCATCTGGGGCGGCTCCGAGCGCACGGCCGGCGCGGGCGGCGAGGCCCCCTCGTACATCTGCTGGGGCCACAACAACCGCTCGGCCCTGGTCCGCGTCCCCATGTACAAGCCCGGCAAGACCGGCTCAGCGCGCATCGAGGTCCGCTCGCTCGACTCCGGCGCCAACCCGTACCTGGCCTACGCCATGCTGCTCGCCGCCGGCCTCAAGGGCGTCGAGGAGGGCTACGAGCTTCCGCCGGGCGCCGAGGACGACGTCTGGGCGCTGTCGGACGCGGAGCGGCGCGCCATGGGCATCGAGCCGCTGCCCCAGAACCTCGGCGAGGCGCTGACGCTGATGGAGCGCAGCGACCTCGTCGCCGAGACGCTCGGCGAGCACGTCTTCGACTTCTTCCTGCGCAACAAGCGCGCCGAATGGCACGAGTACCGCTCCGAGGTCACCGCGTTCGAGCTGCGGAAGAACCTGCCGGTGCTGTGAGGCCTCGCGGCCTCGAGGTCTGAAGACCTCGCCGTAGGGGCGTGGGGTTCGGTGGGACTGTTGCTCCCGGTGGGGGCTGGTCGCGCCCACGCGGCGCGAGCCGCATGTCGACAGAGCCCCGCGCCCCTGCGGTGCGTTACTGGGCTGCCAGGTTGGCGAGGAGCCGGTGCAGGGGCTCTGTTTCCCTGCGCTTGTACTCCTGGATCGCCCAGCCGTTGCCGTCCGGGTCCTTGAAGTACATGAAGGTCGCTCCGTCCTGGGGGGCGAACTGCTGGGGTTCGGTGACCTCCAGGCCGCGGGCGGTCAGTTCCTCGTACGCCGCCTTCGCGTCCGTCACGCAGAGTTGCATGCCGTGGTACGTGCCCGGCTGCGGGGTTCCCGTCGGGACCTGGAGGCCGTCCACCAGGGCGATCGAACAGCCCGATCCCGGCGGGGTGAGCTGCACGATCCGTACGCCCTCCATCACCTCACCGTCGAGATCGACGTGGAAGCCGACCTTGTCCCGGTAGAACTCCTTGGCGCGGTCCACGTCCGACACCGGCAGCAGGATCACTTCGAGGGTCATGTTCATGGCGTTCTTGGGGCTCATGCGGGACTCCTTCGTGGCGAACTGCACGTACCCAGCCCACAGAACCCGAAGCCGGGCCGGCGCGCCACCCTGAGGTGCGGGTTACGCTCGACCGGAAGACCTTGATCGCACGAGGAGGCCTGTGATGATGGCGCCGGGGCGCAGGAGCAGCACCTTCACACGACTGCTGCGGCACGGCTTCACCGACCCCTCCGCCGCCGAGCGGCTCCTGGACGGGCCCGAGCTGTCCCCGGTGCGCGACGATCCCTTTCTGCTGGAGGCACTGGGGGGCACCGCCGATCCCGATCTCGCGCTGCACGGCCTGGTCCGGCTGCTGGAGGCGCAGTCGGGTCCCACCGCGCGGCGGGAACTGCTCGACACGTTGATAGCGGCCAAGCCGCTGCGGGACCGGCTGCTGGGGGTCCTCGGAGCGTCCGCCGCGCTCGCCGATCACCTGGCCCGGCATCCGCGGGACTGGGAGGCGCTGGTCACCTACGAGCCCCGGGATCTGCATCCGGGAGTCGAGGAGTTCGAGCGGGGGCTCGCCGGGGCCACCGATCCGGTGGTGCTGCGGGTCGCCTACCGGCGGTGTCTGCTGTCCATCGCGGCGCGTGATGTGTGCGGGACGACCGATCTCGCCGAGACCGCCGCCGAGCTCGCCGATCTCGCCACCGCCACCCTGCGGGCCGCCCTTGGTCTGGCGCGGGACGCCGCGCCCGAGGACGCCGCCCTGTGCCGGCTCGCTGTCATCGCGATGGGCAAGTGCGGGGGGCACGAGCTCAACTACGTGTCCGACGTCGATGTGATCTTCGTCGGGGAGTCCGTCGACGGGGCCGACGAGGGCAAGGCGCTGCGGGCCGCCACGAAGCTCGCCTCGCACATGATGCGGATCTGTTCCGAGACCACCGTGGAAGGGTCCATCTGGCCCGTCGACGCCAACCTGCGGCCCGAGGGGCGTAACGGGCCGCTCGTGCGGACGCTCAGCAGTCACCTCGCCTACTACCAGCGGTGGGCCAAGACCTGGGAGTTCCAGGCCCTGTTGAAGGCGCGGCCGGTGGCCGGGGACCTGGAGCTGGGGGCCGAGTACGTCGCCGCCGTCGAGCCCCTGGTGTGGAAGGCCGCCGAGCGGGAGAACTTCGTCGTCGACGTGCAGCGGATGCGGCGGCGCGTCATCGACAACATCCCGGCCGCCGAGGTCGAGCGTGAACTGAAGCTCGGGCCCGGGGGGTTGCGGGACGTCGAGTTCGCCGTGCAGCTGTTGCAGCTGGTGCACGGGCGGGCGGACGCGTCGTTGCGGAGCGGTACGACGCTGGACGCGCTGGAGGCGCTGGCCGCGGGCGGGTACGTCGGGCGCGCCGATGCCGAGCAACTTGACGTCGCCTACCGGTTTCTGCGGTCCATGGAGCACCGGATCCAGCTGTACCGGCTGCGGCGCACCCATCTGGTGCCGGAGAGCGAGACCGACCTGCGGCGGCTCGGCCGCTCGCTCGGGCTGCGCACCGACCCGGTCGTCGAGCTGACCCGGGAGTGGAAGCGGTATGCCGCTGTCGTGCGGCGGCTGCACGAGAAGCTGTTCTACCGGCCGTTGCTCGACGCGGTCGCCCAACTCGCGCCCGGCGAAGCCCGGTTGAGCCCGGAGGCCGCTCGGGAGCGGCTCGTCGCGCTCGGGTACGCCGATCCTGCGTCCGCGTTGCGGCACATCGAGGCGCTCGCCTCCGGCGTCACCCGTAAGGCCGCCATCCAACGCACCCTGCTGCCGGTGCTGTTGGGCTGGTTCGCGGACTCCGCCGATCCGGACGCGGGGCTCCTCAACTTCCGGAAGGTCTCGGACGCGCTCGGCAAGACCCCTTGGTATCTGCGTCTGTTGAGGGACGAGGGGGCCGCCGCGGAGAACCTCGCGCGCGTGCTGTCCGCCGGGCGGCTCGCCCCCGATCTGCTCATGCGCGCCCCGGAGGCCGTCGCACTGCTCGGCGACGGTGACGGCGGGGGACTGGAGCCGCGCGGGCGGGCCCAGTTGGAGCAGGAGATACTCGCCGCGGTGGGGCGCGCCGAGGGCGCCGTGCAGGCGGTCACCGCGGCGCGTGGGGTCCGTCGGCGTGAGCTGTTCCGTACGGCCGCCGCGGACATCGTCGCCTCCTACGGGACCGAGGCGCATCCGGTCGAGGCCGATCAGGGTGCGCTCGTGGATCTGGTGGGGGGCGCGGTCTCTGACCTCACGGCCGCCACGTTGGCCGGCACGTTGCGGGCTGTTGTGCGGGACGGTTGGGGGGACACCTTGCCCACGCGGTTCGCGGTGGTGGGGATGGGGCGCTTCGGCGGGCATGAGCTGGGCTACGGGTCCGATGCGGATGTTCTGTTCGTGCATGAGCCTCGGGACGGGGTCTACGAGCGGGAGGCCTCTCAGGCCGCCAACAAGGTCGTCTCCGAGATGCGGCGGTTGTTGCAGGTTCCCAGCGCGGATCCGCCGCTGCTGGTCGATGCCGACCTGCGTCCGGAGGGGAAGTCCGGGCCGCTCGTGCGGACGTTGAAGTCCTATGAGGCCTACTACCGGCGGTGGTCGCTGGTCTGGGAGTCGCAGGCGTTGCTGCGGGCCGAAGTCGTCGCCGGTGACGAGGAGTTGGGGCGACGGTTCATCGCCGTCGTCGATCCGCTGCGGTATCCGGAGGGCGGGCTCTCCGAGGACGCCGTGCGGGACATCCGGCGGCTGAAGGCCCGGATGGAGTCGGAGCGGTTGCCCCGGGGGGCCGATCCCAAGCTGCACACCAAGCTGGGGCCGGGTGGGCTGTCCGATGTGGAGTGGACCGTTCAGTTGGTTCAGATGCGGCACGGGGCCACGCATCCGGGGCTGCGGACCACCCGGACCCGTGACGCGCTCGCCGCCGCGCGCGCGGCCGGGCTCATCGGGGAGGAGGAGGCGGCGACGCTGGACGAGGCCTGGGTGCTGGCCACTCGGGTGCGCAACGCGGTGATGCTGGTGCGGGGGCGGGCCGGGGACACGTTTCCGTCCGGCGCACGTGAACTGGTCGCGGTGGGGCGGTACTTGGGGTACGGACCCGGTCGGGTGGGGGACATGCTCGACGACTATCGGCGTACCGCTCGGCGGGCCCGGGGGGTTGTCGACGAGCTCTTCTACGGGGGGTAGTCGGCTCTTCTGCGGTGGGTGGCTCGGCCGGCTCGGCGCAGCGAAGGGAAGTGGGTGGGGCGGGGCCGTGGCGGTGCGTCGAGCCCGTCGCGTGTTGGGCGTACTGCTGTCTGCTGACATTGCTCTGTCGGCTGTGACGAGCTAAGTGACGGGCTGCGACGCACCGCCACGGCCCGCTCGCGTCGTCTTGCGGGTGAGCGCCGTGCCTTTCGGGCGTGTGGGCTCCTTTGTGCGGGTCAGGGCCACGCCCAGCAGTACCACCGCCATGCCTGCGAGGACTCGGGGGCCGATGTGTTCGTCCAGGATTGCCGCGCCCAGGGCTATGGAGACCACCGGGAGCAGGTAGCCGACCGTTGCCGCTGTCGTGGGGCCCTCGTCCGCTATCAGACGGTAGTTGAGGTAGAAGGTGACCCCTGTGCCCAGCACGCCCAGGGCCGTGACCGCCAGGAGGGCGGTGGCGTCGGGATGGAAGGCGGTGGCCGTGGGGAGGGCCAGGGTGGTCCAGGCCGTGGCGGCCAGGAGTTGGGCTGCCGACATGGCCAGGGGGGCGTCCTGGGTCGTCAGATGGCGGGCCATGTAGGCGAAGGCCACCGCGTAGCTGGCCGCCGCGGCGAGCAGGGCCAGGGCGGGCCAGGTGAGCAGGCCCTCGTGGTGCCAGGGGGCGAAGATCAGGACCGTGCCGGCGAAGCCCAGGAAGAGGCCGGTCAGGCGGGCCGGGTGGGTCGTGCGGTCCGTTCGCTCTGGTCGGGCTGGGCGTCATTTGGTACGGCGGTTATCGATCTGTCGACTTCGGCGCCAAAGTGCTGGGCGTCCTGCTTGTCGCCGAGACCGGGATCCTGCTGCTGCTCGCGGGCGGCGTGCTGGTCAAGGGGGGGTGCGCACGGGTTGTCCGGGGCGTCCTTCGCGCCGGGGAACGTGCTGGTGTCCGGCACGGGCGTCGTGCTCGCCTTCGCCGCCTTCACCGGGTTCGAGTCGACCGTCATCTACCGGCGCGAGGCCCGTGACCCGGGGCGGACGGTGCCCCGCGCCACCTACGCGGCCATCGGGTTCCTCGGGCTCTTCTACGCCTTCGTCGTCTGGATCGTCATCCAGGCCTTCGGGGACGCCGGTGTGATCGCGGCGGCCGCCAAGGATCCCGGTGGGCTCTTCTTCTCCGCCATCACGACCTATGTCGGCGGCTGGGCGGCCGACCTGATGCACGTCTTCATCGTCACCAGCGTTCTCGCTTCGCTGCTCGCCTTTCACAACGCCATCAACCGGTACACCCTCGCCCTCGCCGAGGAGGGGGTGCTGCCCAGGGCGCTGGGGCGGATCCATCCGCGGCACCGGTCGCCGTATGTGGCCGGGCTCGCGCAGACCGTCCTCGGCGCGGTGGTCGTGCTCGGGTTCTGGGCGGCGGGCGCCGATCCCTACGGACAGCTCCTGTTGTGGGTCAACACCCCGGGCATGATGGGGTTGTTCGTGCTCCAGGTGCTCGCCGCGATCGCCGTGCCCTGCTACTTCCGGCGGGTGTCGCACCAGGAGGGCGTGCTGCGGACGGTGGTCGCCCCCGTCGTCGCCGCCGTGCTGCTGGCCGGTGCGATAGGGCTCGTCGTCACCCACATCGCCCTGTTCACCGGGGCCTCCGATGCCGTGAACACCCTGCTGATCGCCCTGGCGCCCGCCGTCTTCGTCGCGGGGCTCGGCCTGGCCTGGTGGCTGCGCCGCGAGCGGCCCCTCGTGTACGCCAACTTCGCCGCCGAGCCCGCCGAGCCCGCCGAGCCCGCCGAAGCCGTAGAAGCCGTAGAAGCCGTAGAAGCCGTAGAGCCCGCCGAGCCCGCAGAGGAGTTCACCTCGTGACCGTCCCCGACCTGATCCTCGCCGACGCCAAGGTGCGCACCCTCGACCCCGCCCGGCCGTACGCCACCGCCGTCGCCGTGCGCGACGGGGTGATCGCGGCCGTCGGCGAGGAGAGCGACGTACGCGACTGGCGCGGGCCGGGCACCGAGGTCGTGCCCCTGGCGGGCGCCCATCTCGTGCCCGGGCTCGTCGACGCGCACAGCCACCCCGTGTGGGGGCTGGACATGGCGACCGGCGTGGATCTGTCGGGGGTGGCCGATCTGGCGGGGCTGCGGCAGGCCCTGGCGGGCGCCGAGCGGATCGACGGATGGGTGGTCGGGTTCGGGCTCGATCACAACGCGTTCGAGGGGCGGGCCGTCGACCGGGCGCTCGTGGAGGACGTCCTCGGGGGCGCGCCGGCCTTTCTGCGGCTGTACGACGGGCACTCCGCGCTCGCCGACGGCGCGGCGCTCGCCGCGGCGGGCGTGACCGGGGCGCGCGCCTTCGCGCAGCGGTCGGAGGTGGTCTGCGACGGCGCCGGGCGGCCCACCGGGCATCTCGTCGAGCACGCCGCCATGGAGCTGGTGGCGGCGGTCGCGCCCCGGCCCTCGTACGCCGCCCGGCGGGAGCGGCTCGTCTCGCTGCTCTCCGCGATGGCGGCCACCGGGCTGACCGGGGCGCACGTCATGGACGCGGGGGATCCGGAGCTGGTCGCGGAGGTGGCCCGGGAGACCGTGCTGCCGGTGCGGCTGCGGTTCGCGCCCTGGTGCATGCCGGGCGTGGACGAGGCCGGACTGCGGGAGCTGGTCGCGCAGCAGGGTCGGGGCGGACGGCACTGGGTCGTCGACGGGGTGAAGTTCTTCATGGACGGGACCGTGGAAGGAGGGACCGCGTGGCTGGAGCATGCCGACTGCCACGGACAGGGGACCGCCGCCTTCTGGCCGGATCCCGGGGCCTATGCCGAAGCGGTGCGGTCGCTGCACGCAGACGGCGTGCGTACCGTCACCCATGCCATCGGGGACGCGGCCGTACGGCATGTGCTCGATGTGGTGGCCGGGCTGGGGGAGGGGGCCCGGGGGCGGCACCGGGTCGAGCACCTCGAGAGCGTGCCCGACGCTCTGCTGCCGCGGTTCGCCGAGCTGGGGGTGGCGGCGTCCATGCAGCCGCCGCACACCGCCTACACGCGGGCCGACGGCACCGACGAGTGGTCCCGTCGGCTCGGCGCCGACCGCGCCGGGCGTGCCTGGCGGCTACGGGATCTGCGGGACGCCGGTGCGACGGTCGCCCTGGGCTCGGACTGGCCCATCGCCCCCTACGACGTACGCGGTGTGCTGGCCGACGCGCGGGCGCCGCGCGGTGCGGCTTCGGCGCGGGCGGGGCTCACGGGGCTGGAGGCTCTGGAGGGGTGCACCACGCACGCCGCCCGGGCCGCGGGGGAGGGCGACTCGGCGGGCCGCATCGCCGTCGGTCTGCGCGCCGATCTCACGGTGCTGGGACTGGACCCGGTCGAGGCCCCGGCGGACGAGCTGGCGCAGGCGCCGGTGCGGCTGACGGTGACCGGAGGGCGGGTGGCGCATCGCGGGGACTGTTGAGCGCGTCGCGGGGACTGCTGAGCGCAGCGCGGGGACGGCTGAGGCTCACGCCTTGGTGGGCAACAGCGGCCTGCCACGCCGCTTCGGCGGGGCCGGCCGTGGCAGGGAGTACGGCAGCGCTCCGTACCAGACGCGGGCCACCGTGAAGCCGAAGGCCAGGCAGACGACGCCGCCGACCGCGTCCAGCCAGAAGTGGTTGGCGGTGGCGACGATGACCACCAGGGTCGCCGCCGGGTACAGCAGGCCCAGTACCCGTACCCACGGGACCGACGCGAGCGCGAAGATCGTCAGACCGCACCACAGGGACCAGCCGATGTGCATGGACGGCATCGCCGCGTACTGGTTCGACATGTGTTTGAGGTCGCCGGAGGCCATCGAGCCCCACGTCTGGTGGACCATCACCGTGTCGACGAAGTCGCCGCCCGGCATCAGGCGCGGGGGCGCCAGCGGGTACAGGTAGTAGCCGACCAGGGCCACCCCCGTGGTGGCGAAGAGCACGAGACGCGTCGCCGCGTAGCGGCCCGGATGGCTGCGGTAGAGCCAGACCAGGACGGTCAGGGTGACGATGAAGTGCAGGGTCGCGTAGTAGTAGTTCATGCCCACGATGAGCCAGGTCAGCGAGTTCACCGCGTGGTTGACCGACTCCTCGAAGGCCAGGCCGAGGTGGTGCTCCACGCGCCAGATCCAGTCGGTGTTGCGCAGCGCTTCGGCCCGTTGCTCCGGGACCGCGTTGCGCACCAGCGAGTACGTCCAGTAGCTCACGCCGACGAGCAGGATCTCAAACCAGAGGCGGGGGCGGCGGGGGGTGCGCAGACGGGCCAGCCGCCGCGGTCGGCTCCCGGCCGTGACGGGCTGCGGAACGGCCTGGTCACGGCCTTCCAGTGGCGTCACAGTCGAGTCACCCATGGACATAAAGTCTGCCAGAAAAGCCCTCTCGGCCCGATCATCCCTCGGTCGGGTTCGCCTCGCATGTTCTACGGCGGGAGGAGGCCTTCGTCTGCTCCTGACGCACTGGGGGAGCCCCTGACGTCTCCGCCCTACGGACGATTCCGGTCCCCGGGGGCCGAGGCGGTCGAACCGCGCACCACCAGTTCCGGCATGAACACGAACTCGCTGTGGGGTGCGGGCGTCCCGCCGATCTCCTCCAGGAGCGTGCGGACGGCGGCCTGGCCCATCGCCGGGACCGGCTTGCGGACGGTCGTCAGCGGCGGGTCGGTGAAGGCGATCAGCGGGGAGTCGTCGAAGCCGACCACCGAGATGTCCCGGGGGACCGCGAGGCCGCGCTGGCGGGCCGCCCGTATCGCGCCGAGGGCCATCATGTCGCTCGCGCAGACGACGGCCGTGCAGCCCCGGTCGATCAGCGCCGTGGTCGCCGCCTGGCCGCCCTCCAGGGTGTAGAGGGAGTGCTGGACCAGCTCGGCCTCGATCGTCTCCGGGCTCAGCCGCAGCTGCTCCTGCATCGCCCGCACGAAGCCCTCGATCTTGCGCTGGACCGGCACGAACCGCTTCGGGCCGAGGGCGAGGCCGACCCGGGTGTGGCCGAGGGAGACGAGGTGGGTGACTGCCAGGGTCATCGCGGCCCGGTCGTCGGGGGAGATGAACGGCGCCTGGACCTTCGGGGAGAAGCCGTCCACCAGGACGAAGGGCACGCCCTGCGCGCGCAGCTGCTCGTAGCGCTGCATGTCGGCCGTGGTGTCCGCGTGCAGCCCGGAGACGTAGATGATGCCGGCGACCCCGCGGTCGACCAGCATCTCGGTCAGCTCGTCCTCCGTGGACCCGCCCGGGGTCTGGGTGGCGAGCACCGGGGTGTAGCCCTGGCGGGTCAGCGCCTGGCCGATGACCTGGGCCAGGGCCGGGAATATCGGGTTCTCCAGCTCCGGCGTGATCAGGCCGACCAGGCCCGCGCTGCGCTGGCGCAACCGGACCGGGCGCTCGTAGCCCAGGACGTCCAGAGCGGCGAGCACGGACTGACGGGTGGTGGCGGCGACGCCAGGCTTGCCGTTGAGGACGCGGCTGACGGTCGCTTCGCTCACCCCCGCCTGCGCAGCGATGTCGGCAAGCCGTGTGGTCACAGGGGTGGACTGTACCGGTCGGGTGACGGCTTGCACACCGATGGGACGCCGCGGACGACCTGGTGAACGACCCGCGCCGGGCTGCTGCGTCATCGAGCTCCCTCGTGAAAGTAATGGCAAGAGCTTGCAGAGTCTTGCACAGCAGCCGTCTGCCCCGCTGTGAGGCCGCTCAACCGCGACAACTACGGTCTCACGGCGGTCTAGGGGAGGTCACGCAGGAGTCACGTGCGGATAACTTCGGCGGTCTCTTGCACTTTTTTGCTGCAAGGTCTTTCGTGCCGCTTACATCGCTGTTACGTTCACGTCGCCCGACGGCAGCAACGGCGCGGTCGGAGTCGGCAGGGCGGCGGACGGGACTGCCTCCTGTTAGCTGAACGGGCTCTCACCCTCAAGGAGAAACTCATGCGGCGTGGCATAGCGGCCACCGCGCTGGTGGCGTCCTTCGCCCTCGCGGCGACGGCCTGCAGCGGGGACGGCAGCGGCAGCGACAACTCGTCCGGGCCGGTCACCATCACCTGGTGGGACACCTCCAACGCCACCAATGAGGCGCCGACGTACCAGGCCCTGGTCAAGCAGTTCGAGGCCGCCAACAAGGACATCAAGGTCAAGTACGTCAACGTGCCCTTCGACCAGGCGCAGAACAAGTTCGACACCGCCGCCGGCGCGTCCGGCGCCCCGGACGTGCTGCGCTCCGAGGTCGGCTGGACCCCCGCCTTCGCCAAGAAGGGCTACTTCCTGCCGCTGGACGGCACCGACGCCCTCAAGGACCAGGCCAAGTTCAAGCCGAACCTGATCGAGCAGGCCAAGTACGAGGGCAAGACGTACGGCGTGCCGATCGTCACCGACACGCTCGCGCTGGTCTACAACAAGGCCCTCTTCACCAAGGCCGGCATCACCGAGGCCCCCAAGACCTGGGACGACCTCAAGACCGCCGCCGCCACCATCGAGGACAAGACCGGCGTCGACGGCTACTGGGGCTCCACCCAGGCCTACTACGCCCAGTCCTTCCTCTACGGCGAGGGCACCGACACCGTCGACGCCGACGCCAAGAAGATCACCGTGAACTCGGCGGCGGCGAAGAAGGCGTACGGCACCTGGCTCGGCCTGTTCGACGGCAAGGGCCTGCACAAGGCCGACACCACCGCCGACGCCTACGCCCACATCCAGGACGCGTTCGTCAACGGCAAGGTCGCCGCGATCGTCCAGGGCCCGTGGGAGATCACGAACTTCTACAAGGGCAGCGCCTTCACGGACAAGTCCAACCTCGGCATCGCCACCGTCCCGGCCGGTTCCACCGGCAAGGCGGGCGCCCCGACCGGCGGCCACAACCTCTCGGTCTACGCCGGCTCCGACAAGGCCCACCAGGCCGCCGCGCTGAAGTTCCTCAACTTCATGACCTCCGCGTCCTCCCAGGCCACCATCGCGCAGAAGAACTCCACGCTGCCGACGCGCGACGACGCCTACACCGCGGCCGTCAAGGCCGACCCGGGCATCGCCGGCTACCAGACCGTCCTGTCCGCCGCCCAGCCGCGCCCCGCGCTGCCGGAGTACAGCTCCCTCTGGGGCCCGCTGGACACCGAGCTGCCCAAGATCGCGGGCGGCAAGGAGACCCTCGACAAGGGCCTGAGCAACGCTGAACTCGCCATCGCCAAGCTGGTGCCGGACTTCAGCAAGTGAGCCCCGCGTGGCCGTCGGATCTCCCACTCAAGGGGGGAGGGATCCGGCGGCCACCGGCTTCCCGCCGTACGCCCGTTGTGCACCCCGCCGTGCACCCCGTTGAACTGCAGAGCCTCGAGAGGGTTGTCGAACCATGACAGTCGCCATCGACCGCGCGACCGGCAAGCGCCGCGGTGACCGTGAGCCAGGGCCCGGCCGCGCCGGACGCCTGAAGCGCGGCTATCAGAAACACTGGTACGCCTACGCCATGATCGCCCCGGTGGCGGTCGTCCTCGGCGTCCTCGTGCTCTACCCCCTGGCGTACGGCCTCTACCTCACCCTTACCGACGCCAACAGCCTCAACACCGCGCGCACGATCGGCGTCAACCACATCGACGCCACCTACAAGTTCATCGGCCTCGACAACTACGCCGACATCCTGTGGGGCCCGACCGCCTACGACCGCTTCTGGTCGCACTTCATCTGGACGATCGTGTGGACGGCGGCCTGCGTCGCCCTGCACTACGGCATCGGCCTCGGCCTCGCCCTGCTCCTCAACCAGAAGCTGCGCGGCCGCACCCTGTACCGGCTGATCCTGGTGCTCCCGTGGGCGGTGCCCACGTTCGTCACCGTCTTCGGCTGGCGTTTCATGCTCGCGGACGGCGGCGTCATCAACTCCGCGCTCGACTTCCTCCATCTGCCCGCGCCGCTCTGGCTGGAGGACACCTTCTGGCAGCGGTTCGCCGCGATCATGGTCAACACCTGGTGCGGTGTGCCGTTCATGATGATCTCGCTGCTCGGCGGCCTCCAGGCGATCGACGGCTCCCTCTACGAGGCCGCCGAGATGGACGGCGCGAGCGCCTGGCAGCGCTTCCGCCACGTCACCCTGCCGGGCCTGAGGTCGGTCAGCTCCACCGTCGTCCTGCTCGGCATCATCTGGACGTTCAACCAGTTCGCCGTGATCTTCCTGCTGTTCGGCACCACCGCCCCGGAAGCGCAGATCCTCGTCACCTGGGCGTACTACCTCGGCTTCGGACAACAGCCGCGTGACTTCGCGCAGTCGGCCGCGTACGGCATCCTGCTGCTGGCCATCCTGATCGTCTTCACCTCGTTCTACCGCCGCTGGCTGAACCGCAACGAGCAGCAGCTCGCGATCTGAGGCAGGAGTTCCCATGAGCACCACCACAGCAGAGACCTCCGCCCAGGTCGCCGGCGAACAGCGTCCCGCCAAGGCCCCGCGCCGGGCCCGGCGCCGCGGCGAGAACAGCCTCGCCGGCTCCCTCGGCTCGCACGCCGTCCTGATCGTCGCGAGCGTGATCGCGCTCTTCCCGATCGGCTGGCTCGTCTATCTGTCCCTCGGCCCGGACAGTGACGACTACCTGCACCCGGGCGGCATCTGGGACAAGATGACGTTCGACAACTACACGTTCGTCCTCCAGCACACCAAGTTCTTCGACTGGCTGAAGAGCTCGCTCATCGTCACGCTCGGCACCACCGCGATCGGCGTGCTCATCGCCGCGACCACCGGTTACGCCGTCTCGCGCATGCGTTTCCCCGGCTACAAGAAGTTCATGTGGGTACTGCTGGTCACCCAGATGTTCCCGGTCGCCGTGCTGATGGTGCCGATGTACCAGATCCTGTCCGACCTCAAGCTCATCGACAACTACTTCGGCCTGATCCTCGTCTACTGCACGACGGTCATCCCGTACAGCGCCTGGCTGCTCAAGGGGTACTTCGACACCATCCCCTTCGAGATCGACGAGGCCGGACGCGTCGACGGGCTCACCCCCTTCGGCACGTTCTTCCGACTGATCCTCCCGCTCGCCAAGCCCGGCCTCGCGGTAGCCGCCTTCTACAACTTCCTCACCGCCTTCAGCGAGGTCGCGTTCGCCTCGACGTTCATGCTGAGCGACGACAAGTACACGCTTGCGGTGGGCCTGCAGTCGTTCGTCAGCGAGCATGACGCCCAGCGCAACCTGATGGCTGCGACGGCGGTGCTCATCGCCATACCGGCCGCGGTGTTCTTCTACCTCGTGCAGAAGAACCTCGTCACCGGGCTTACCGCCGGTGGCACGAAAGGGTGAGCGGCGCTCCGCGGGAAGGGCCACGACAGGCCGTCTTCTGGCTGCGGCTTCGTCGTGGCTGGTCGCGCCCGCGCGGCGGAGCCGCATATGGACACAGCCCCACGCCCCTTCGGGACGCTTCTCATACCCCTGAACTCGAGGCGGTCGCGGTGTTCATCCGACCCCGCCGACACCGCGGCCGCCTCGTCCCCCATCCCCTACTTCACCTGATCCCATGACCCCGTTAGGTACCAAGGACGCCATGAGCCAGCAGCCCTCCGCAGCCCCGGCCCCCTCCCCCACCTCGGCCGTCGCCACCGTCGCCACCGTCGCCAAGCGCCGTGACTGGTGGCGGGACGCGGTGATCTACCAGGTGTACCCGCGCAGCTTCGCCGACGGCAACGGCGACGGCATGGGCGACCTGGAAGGCGTACGCTCCCGCCTGCCGTACCTGCGCGACCTCGGCGTGGACGCCGTGTGGCTCAGCCCCTTCTACGCCTCTCCGCAGGCCGACGCCGGCTACGACGTCGCCGACTACCGCGCGGTCGACCCCATGTTCGGGAACCTGCTGGACGCCGACGCGCTGATCCGCGAGGCCCGCGAACTGGGTCTGAGGATCATCGTCGACCTCGTCCCGAACCATTCCTCCGATCAGCACGAGTGGTTCAAGCGGGCGGTGGCGGAGGGACCCGGCTCACCGCTGCGCGACCGTTACCACTTCCGCCCGGGGAAGGGCGAGAACGGCGAACTCCCGCCCAACGACTGGGAGTCCATCTTCGGCGGCCCGGCCTGGACGCGCGTGAGCGAACCGGACGGCTCGGCCGGCGAGTGGTACCTCCACCTCTTCGCGCCCGAGCAGCCCGACTTCAACTGGGAGCACCCGGCCGTCGGCGACGAGTTCCGCTCGATCCTGCGCTTCTGGCTCGACATGGGCGTCGACGGCTTCCGCATCGACGTCGCCCACGGCCTGGTGAAGGCGGAGGGCCTCCCGGACCTCGGCTCGCACGAGCAACTCAAGCTGCTGGGCAACGAGGTCATGCCGTTCTTCGACCAGGACGGCGTCCATGAGATCTACCGCCAGTGGCGGCTGATCCTCGACGAGTACTCCGGAGACAGGAAGGGGCCCGAAGGGCCTTCCGCAGAAGGGCGGGGGCGGGAGACGGGTGGGCGCATCTTCGTGGCGGAAGCCTGGACCCCGACGGTCGAGCGCACCGCGAACTACGTCCGTCCCGACGAACTCCACCAGGCCTTCAACTTCCAGTACCTGGGCACCGCATGGGACGCGCAGGAGCTGCGCGAGGTCATCGACCGCACACTGGAGTCGATGCGCCCGGTCGGCGCGCCCGCCACCTGGGTGCTGTCCAACCACGACGTGACCCGGCACGCCACCCGCTTCGCCAACCCGCCCGGCCTCGGCACCCAGATCCGCACCGCCGGCGACCGCGCACTCGGCCTGCGCCGGGCCCGCGCCGCCACCCTGCTGATGCTGGCGCTCCCCGGCTCGGCGTACGTGTACCAGGGCGAGGAACTCGGCCTCCCGGACGTCGTCGACCTGCCCGACGAGGTGCGCCAGGACCCGGCGTACTTCCGTGGCGCCGGTCAGGACGGCTTCCGCGACGGCTGCCGGGTGCCGATCCCGTGGACCCGTGAGGGTTCTTCGTACGGCTTCGGCGACGGCGGCAGCTGGCTGCCGCAGCCCGCCGGCTGGGGCGAGTCGAGCGTGGAGGCGCAGACGGGCGTGCCCGGTTCGACGCTGGAGCTCTACCGCTCCGCCCTCGGCATCCGGCGCTCCCAGGCCGACCTGGGCGCCGGCGACTCGGTGGAGTGGCTGAAGGCCCCGGAGGGCGTACTCGCCTTCCGTCGCGGGGAGTTCGTGTGCGTCGCCAACACCACGGGGGAGTCGGTGACGACCCCGGTCCACGGGCGCGTGCTGCTCGCGAGCGGTGAGGTGACCGAGACCGACAGCGGCGAGGCGAAGCTGCCGGCCGACACGACGGTGTGGTTCACGACCGCCTGAGGTATGTCTGACGGACCGCCGTATGGCCCGCCGCTCCAGCGCTTCGTCGGCTGAGCGGCGGGCCATCGAGGTCGTGGTCGTGTCCCGCCGACCGCGGCGGCGCCCACCCGCCGGGTCCGACCCCTCCGTACCCCTCTGTACCCCTCCGTGCATTTCCGTTGCCCAAGTTTCCGCATCAACTTCACACGGCCCGCTGCCCTTTCAGGCAGCGGGCCTTTAACATCTGCGTCACCGCAAGTTTGCTGAAATATTTCAGCAAGAGCCTTCAACGGAGAAGGACACCCCACATGGCAAGCAGCAGACCCCTTTCGGGCGCCCTCGCCCTGGCCGCCGCGGCCGCCGTCATGGCCCCCACCGCCGCGTCCGCCACCCCGCCCGGCACGAAGGACGTCACCGCCGTCCTCTTCGAGTGGAACTTCGCCTCGGTCGCCAAGGAGTGCACCAACACGCTGGGCCCGGCCGGTTACGGCTACGTGCAGGTCTCCCCGCCCGCCGAGCACATACAGGGCTCGCAGTGGTGGACGTCGTACCAGCCGGTCAGCTACAAGATCGCGGGCCGGCTCGGCGACCGGACGGCCTTCCAGAGCATGGTGAACACCTGCCACACGGCGGGCGTGAAGGTCGTCGTCGACACCGTCGTCAACCACATGTCGGCGGGCTCCGGCACCGGCACCGGCGGCTCGTCGTACACGAAGTACGACTACCCCGGCCGCTACTCCTCCTACGACTTCGACGACTGCACCGGCCAGGTCGCCAACTACAGCGACCGCTGGAACGTCCAGCACTGCGAACTCGTCGGCCTCGCCGACCTGGACACCGGCGAGGAGTACGTCCGCAAGACCATCGCCGGGTATATGAACGACCTGCTCACGCTCGGCGTCGACGGCTTCCGCATCGACGCGGCCAAGCACATCGACACCGCCGACCTGGCCGACATCAAGTCCCGGCTGACGAACCCGAGCGCGTACTGGAAGCAGGAGGTCATCTACGGCAGCGGCGAGGCCGTCCAGCCCACCGAGTACACGGGCAACGGGGACGTCCAGGAGTTCCGCTACGCATACGACCTCAAGCGCGTCTTCAACAACGAGAACCTCGCCTACCTGAAGAACTACGGCGAGGGCTGGGGGTACCTGAGCAGCTCGGTCGCGGGCGTCTTCGTCGACAATCACGACACCGAGCGCAACGGCTCCACGCTCACCTACAAGGACGGCGCGAACTACACGCTGGCCAACGTCTTCATGCTGGCGTATCCGTACGGCGCGCCGGACGTCAACTCCGGCTACGAGTGGTCCAACACGGACGCCGGTCCGCCCAACAGCGGTGCGGTGAACGCCTGTTGGCAGGACGGCTGGAAGTGCCAGCACGCCTGGCCGGAGATCCTGCGCATGGTCGCCTTCCGCAACGCCACCCGCGGCGAGTCGATGACCGACTGGTGGGACAACGGCGCCGACGCGATCGCCTTCGGGCGGGGGAGCAAGGGCTACGTCGCCATCAACCACGAGAGGGGCTCCCTGACCCGGACGTACCAGACCTCACTGGCGGCGGGAACGTACTGCAACGTGCAGAGCAACACGAGCGTGACGGTGAACTCCAGCGGCCAGTTCACCGCCACGCTCGGCTCCAACACGGCGCTGGCGATCTACGCCGGCAAGACCGGCTGCTGAGTCGCGCCCGCTGGGCGCCCGCTGGGCGCTCACCGAGCGCCTGCCGCGCGACTGCTTCCGGGTGTCGCTCGCGGAGCATCCGGCCGAACCGCCCGTCGTGCACGGGCGGTTCGGCCGGTGGGCGCGGGGCGGTCGAGAAGGGCACGGCAAGGTCAATGTGTGAAAGTCCTTTCTGTGAATTGCAAGACTCTTGCTGTAAACCTTTCGTCAGCGGTACGGTCGCGCGGGGTCGGACCCAAGAGAGCCGTAAGCGCAAGGAGTTCCCGCCTGTGATACCCAGATGGCCGGCGCCCCCGGCGAGCCGCACCGCGCAGGGCAGACGGATCGCGGCCGTCACCGTGACCGCCTTGGCTGCAGCCCTCGTGCAGCCCCTCGCGGCGCACGCCGACAGCCCGCCCCCGCCCCCGTCCGACGCCAAGCTGGCCGCCGCGCCCGCCCGGCACGACGACACCCGCGAGCAGTTCTACTTCGTCATGCCGGACCGCTTCGCCAACGGCAGCACCGCCAACGACCGGGGCGGGCTCACGGGCTCCCGGCTGAGCACCGGCTACGACCCCACCGACAAGGGCTTCTACCAGGGCGGCGACCTCAAGGGCCTGACCCGGCGCCTCGACTACATCAAGGGCCTCGGCACCACCTCCATCTGGATGGCCCCGATCTTCAAGAACCAGCCCGTGCAGGGGACCGGGAGCAACGCCTCGGCCGGCTACCACGGCTACTGGATCACCGACTTCACCCAGGTCGACCCGCACTTCGGCAGCAACAAGGACCTGGAGACCCTGATCTCCAAGGCACACGCCAAGGGCATGAAGGTCTTCTTCGACGTCATCACCAACCACACGGCCGACGTCGTCGACACCCAGGAGAAGTCCTACGACTACCTCTCCAAGGGCGCCTTCCCGTACCTGACGAAGGACGGCGAGCCCTTCGACGACGCCGACTACGCGGACGGCACGAAGAAGTTCCCGGAGGTCTCCGCCGCCTCCTTCCCGCGCACGCCGACGGTGCCGTCCGAGAAGAAGAACGCCAAGGTCCCCTCCTGGCTCGACGACCCGACGATGTACCACAACCGCGGCGACTCGACCTACGCCGGCGAGTCGACGACGTACGGCGACTTCTCCGGCCTCGACGACCTGTGGACCGAGCGTCCCGAGGTCGTCGGCGGCATGGAGAAGATCTACCAGCGCTGGGTCAGGGACTTCGACATCGACGGCTTCCGGATCGACACCGTGAAGCACGTGAACATGGAGTTCTGGACCCAGTGGGCCACCGCCCTCGACGCGTACGCGGCCAAGCAGGGCCGGGACGACTTCTTCATGTTCGGCGAGGTCTACTCCGCCGACACGTCGATCACCTCCCCGTACGTCACCCAGGGCCGCCTCGACGCCACGCTCGACTTCCCCTTCCAGGAGGCGGCCCGCCGGTACGTCTCCCAGGGCGGCAGCGCACAGACGCTTTCCAGAGTGTTCGGCGACGACTACAAGTACACGACCGACAAGGCCAACGCCTACGAGCAGGTCACCTTCCTCGGCAACCACGACATGGGCCGCATCGGCTACTTCCTGAACCAGGACAACCCGAAGGCCACCGATGCCGAACTGCTCCAGAAGGACGAGCTCGCCAACGAGCTGATGTTCCTCAGCCGCGGCAACCCGGTCGTCTACTACGGCGACGAGCAGGGCTTCACCGGCTCCGGCGGCGACAAGGACGCCCGCCAGACGATGTTCGCCTCCCGCACCGCCGACTACCTCGACGACGACGAGATCGGCACCGACCGCACCCACGCGAGCGACGCGTACGACACCGACGCGCCCCTGTACCGGCAGATCGCCGAACTGGCGGGGCTCCGCAAGGCGAACCCCGCCCTCACCGACGGCGTCCAGACCGAGCGTTACGCGGCCGACGGCGCCGGCGTCTACGCCTTCTCCCGCAACGGCACCGGCAAGGACACCACCGAGTACGTCGTCGCCTTCAACAACGCCGGCACGGCGCAGTCGGCGACCTTCGCGACCGCCTCGGCCAACATGACCTACCGGGGGATCTACGGCACCGCGGCCACGTCGAAGTCCGACGCCGACAGGAAGATCACCGTCACCGTCCCGGCGGGCTCCGCGATCGTGCTGAAGGCGGCCGGCAAGCCGGTCGAGCCCGCCACCGCGCCGACGATCACTCTCGGGGCCCCGGCCGCCGGAGCCACCGGCACCGTCGAGCTGACCGCCGACGTCGACGGCGGCGCGCTCGACCGGGTCGTCTTCGCCGCCCAGGTCGGCAACGGCAAGTGGCAGACCCTCGGCTCCGCCGACCACGCCCCGTACAAGGTCACGCAGACCATCGACGAGGCCGTCCCGGCCGGAACCGCCCTGCGCTACAAGGCGGTCGTGGTCGACTCCGCCGGGCGGACCGCTTCGGCCACGGCCACGAGCGTGACCGGCGCCGCGCCCGCCGAGGAGGTCCCCACCGCCTCCTCCCGCGACTACGCGATCGTCCACTACAAGCGCACCGACGGCGACTACGCCGACTGGGGTCTGTACGCCTGGGGCGACCTGGCCGACGGCGAGGCGACCACCTGGCCGGACAGCCACCCCTTCGTCGGCCGGGACGCCTACGGCGCCTTCGCCTACGTCAAGCTGAAGCCGGGCGCGTCGAACGTGGGCTTCCTCGTCATCGACGAGGACGGCGACAAGGACGTCTCCGCCGACCGCTCGATCGACGTCACCAAGACCGGTGAGGTCTGGATCGAGCAGGGCAAGACGGACGTCCTCACCGAGAAGCCGGACTACCCCGACCAGGACAAGACCAAGGCCGTCGTGCACTACCACCGCGCCGACGGCGACTACGACGGCTGGGGCCTGCACGTCTGGAGCGGCGCCGCGAACCCCACCGACTGGTCGAACCCGCTGCAGCCGGTGCGGACCGACGCCTACGGCGCGGTCTACGAGGTACCGCTCAACTCCGGTGCCACCAGCCTCAGTTACATCATCCACAACGGTGACGAGAAGGACCTCCCCGCCGACCAGTCGCTGGACCTCACGGCGAACGGCCACGAGGTGTGGCTGCTGAACGGCCAGGAGAAGTACCTGCTCCCACAGCCCGCGGGCTCCGCGGCCGCCCTCGATCTGACCACCTCCAAGGCGGTCTGGATCGACCGGGACACGATCGCCTGGAACGGCTCCGCCGCGGCCGCCTCCACCCAGTTGCTGTACAGCCGCGACGGCTCGATCGCCGCGAAGGACGGCGCGCTGACCAGCGACGACGAACGCCTGCTCCGCCTGTCCAGGACATCCCTCACCGACGCCCAGAAGGAGAAGTTCCCGCACCTGAGGGACTACACCGCCTGGACCGTCGACCCGCGCGACCGCGACCGGGTCCGCGAGGCCCTCGCCGGTCAGGCCGTCGCCTCCCAGCGGGCCGTGAACGGCGCCGTGCTCGCGGCGACCGGGGTGCAGATCGCGGGCGTCCTCGACGACCTGTACCCGGGTGCGACCAAGGCCGCCCTCGGGCCGACGTTCGACAGGAGCGGCCGTCCGACGCTGGCCGTCTGGGCGCCGACCGCGCAGAGCGTCTCGCTGGAGCTCGACGGCGCCACGGTGAGGATGAAGCGGAACGCCGCCACCGGCGTCTGGTCCGTCACCGGCCCCAGGTCCTGGAAG
This sequence comes from Streptomyces sp. NPDC050263, assembly GCF_040655955.1. Lineage (NCBI taxonomy): Bacteria > Bacillati > Actinomycetota > Actinomycetes > Kitasatosporales > Streptomycetaceae > Streptomyces > Streptomyces sp. NPDC050263. Next base: position 24,899 of record NZ_JBFAKW010000023.1, read on the forward strand.
GGCAAGGAGTACCGGTACGTCGTCAAGGTCTGGGCGCCCGGCGTCCGGAAGGTCGTCGTCAACAAGGTCACCGACCCCTACTCCGTCGCCCTGACCACCGACTCCGAGCGCAGCCTCGTCGTCGACCTGGACGACAAGTCCCTTGCCCCGAGCGGCTGGGCCTCGTACCCGAAGCCCAAGGCGGTGGCGCTGAGGGACGCGCAGATCCAGGAGCTGCACATCCGGGACTTCTCGGTGGCGGACGAGACCGTGCCCGCGAAGGACCGGGGCACGTACCTCGCCTTCGCCGACAAGGACAGCGACGGCTCCCAGCACCTGAAGGAGCTCGCGAAGTCGGGCGCCTCCTACGTCCATCTCCTCCCGGCGTTCGACATCGCCACCGTTCCCGAGAACAAGTCCGACCAGGCGACCACCGACTGCGACCTCGCCTCCTACGCGGCAGACTCCGACAGGCAGCAGGAGTGCGTGGCCGCGACCGCCGCGAAGGACGCCTACAACTGGGGCTACGACCCGTATCACTACACGGTCCCCGAGGGCTCGTACGCCACCGACCCGGACGGGACGGCCCGCACGGTCGAGTTCCGCAAGATGGTCAAGTCCCTGAACGACGACGGCCTGCGCGTCGTCATGGACGTCGTCTACAACCACACGGCGGCGAGCGGTCAGGCGGCCACCAGCGTCCTGGACCGGATCGTCCCCGGCTACTACCAGCGGCTGCTCGCCGACGGCTCGGTGGCGAACAGCACCTGCTGTGCGAACACCGCGACCGAGAACGCGATGATGGGCAAGCTGGTCGTCGACTCGATCGTCACCTGGGCCAAGGAGTACAAGGTCGACGGGTTCCGCTTCGACCTCATGGGGCACCACCCGAAGGCCGACATCCTCGCCGTGCGCAAGGCCCTGGACGCGTTGACCCTCGCCGAGGACGGCGTCGACGGCAAGAAGATCATCATGTACGGCGAGGGCTGGAACTTCGGCGAGGTCGCCGACGACGCACGGTTCGTGCAGGCCACGCAGCAGAACATGGCGGGCACCGGCATCGCGACCTTCTCCGACCGTGCGCGGGACGCCGTGCGCGGCGGCGGGCCGTTCGACGAGGACCCCGGCGTCCAGGGCTTCGCCTCCGGCCTGTACACCGACCCCAACTCCTCGACGAGCAACGGTACTTCGGCCGAGCAGAAGGCCCGGCTGCTGCACTACCAGGACCTCGTCAAGGTCGGCCTGTCCGGGAACCTCGCCGCCTACCGCTTCACCGACACCGACGGCAAGGAGGTCACCGGCGCCCAGGTCGACTACAACGGCGCCCCGGCCGGCTACGCGGACGCTCCCGGCGACGCCCTCGCCTACGTCGACGCGCACGACAACGAGTCACTGTTCGACGCCCTCGCCTTCAAGCTGCCGGCCGACACCGTTGCCGCCGACCGCTCGCGGATGCAGGTCCTCGCCATGGCCACGGCCGCGCTCTCCCAGGGCCCGGCGCTGTCCCAGGCGGGCACCGACCTGCTGCGTTCCAAGTCCCTGGACCGCAACTCCTTCGACAGCGGCGACTGGTTCAACGCGATCCACTGGAACTGCTCGGCCGGCAACGGCTTCGGACGCGGACTGCCGCCGGCCGCCGACAACGCGGCCAAGTGGCCTTACGCCAAGCCCTTGTTGAACACCGCGACGGTGGGCGTGGGCTGCCCGCAGATCACCGCGACCACCGCCGCATACCAGGATCTGCTGAAGATCCGTACGACAGAGAAGGCGTTCTCCCTCGGGACGGCCGCGCAGGTGCAGTCGACGCTGTCCTTCCCGTTGTCCGGCAAGGCGGAGACGCCCGGGGTGATCACCATGGAACTCGGTGACCTGGTCGTCGTCTTCAACGCGACGCCTACCGCCCAGCGGCAGACCGTCACCGCGCTCGCGGGGACGGGATACCGGCTGCACCCCGTGCAGGCGGCAGGGCTGGACTCCACCGTGAAGTCCGCCTCCTACGCGTCGGCGTCCGGCACGTTCGCCGTCCCGGCCCGGACTGTGGCCGTATTCGCTCGGACGACACCCTAGACAGGGGCATTACCTTGGTGGAGCAGGCCTCGAACTCGGCCTGCTCCACCGGGGAGTCCGAGGGTTGACACATGAGCGTCAACGGCAGACGGACGGACCTGACCGTGTTGGTCGTGGACCACACGGCGGCCGGCCGGTTCGCCCTGGGCAGCGTGCTGCGGCGCGCCGGGCACCAGGTCGTCGCGGTCGGCACCGGCAACGAGGCACTCGTCGAGCTGGACGTACGGCTGCGCCGGGGGACCCTGCCGGACGTGGCCCTCGTCGACGTGGAGCTGTCGGACATGAGCGGCTTCGAGCTGTGCCGTCGGCTCAAGACCCGGCCGCACATGTCCGGGCTGCCCGTCGTGCACTTCTCGGCGGGCGAAGCCGCCCCGGGCGAGCTCCGCCAGGGGCTCGAGGCGGGCGGCGAGTCCCATCTGGCGCTGCCGGCCGAGCCCGAGGAGATCGACACGGTGGTCCGGGCGGCCGTGCGGGCCGCGCGGCTGCGGGCCGACGACCAGGCGGCGGCCCGGCGGCTGACGCTGCTGTCGGAGGCGATCGTCACCATCCAGTCGGCGCGTTCCCCGCAGGAACTCGCCGACGCGGCGGCCGAGGGCACCGCGCGGCTCACCGGCGCTCCCGCCGCCGTCTTCGTCCTCGGGCCGGACGACGAGCTCTACCGCGGCACCTCGCGCAACCGCACCTCGCTCGCGCTGCCGGACGCGGGCGCCCACCGGACGGTGACCGCGCTGCTGCGGCGGCTCGCCCACGGCCAGGCGGGGGTGCGGATCACCACCGTGCCCGCACCGCTGTGGCCCGCCGGTTTCTTCCGGCCCGGTGTGGAGCACGACGCCCGGCTGGTGCTGATGCCCACCCAGGACGGCAGGGCCGCGGTCTGTCTGGCCACGCCCACCCGCGGTGTCCGCAGGGTGGACCCCGAGAACGAGTCGCTGCTGGCCCGGCTCGCCCAGGCCACCGTGCTGGCCGCCGAGCCGCTGCTGATGTACCAGATCGAGCGGCACGTCGCCCTCACCCTCCAGCACAGCTTCCTGCCGCAGCCGCACCGGCTGCCCGAGCTGCCGGGCGTCGACGTCGTCGTCCGCTATGTGCCGGCCTCCCGGGAGACGGAGATCGGCGGCGACTTCTACGCGGCCCTGCGCACCGGGGAAGGGGTGCTGGCGGTGGTCGGCGACGTCGTCGGGCACTCGCTGGAGGCGGCCACCGTCATGGTCGAGATCCGGCACGCGCTGCGCGCCTACTGCGTCGACGAGAGCGACCCGGCCGTGCTCGCGGGGCAACTCGACCGGATGCTCCAGCTCTACCATCCCGAGGTCACGGCGACGGTCTGCCTGGCCCTGATCGACCCCGGCACCGGCCGCACCCGGATCGCCAACGCGGGCCACATCCCGCCGCTGATCGTCCGGGACACGCGCAGCGCCGACTACGTCAAGGCGGCCGGCCCGCTGCTCGGTCTGGGCGTGCCCCACCCCGCACCCACCGAGCTGTTCCTCGAACCCACCGACCGCCTCCTCATGGTCACCGACGGGCTGATCGAGACCCGGGGCGTCGATCTCGCCGTGTCGATGGAACACCTGCGCGCGGCCGCCACCGGCTCCATGCCGGGCCTGGACGCCCTGTGCGACACACTCCTCACCTACTTCGACCACAACCGGGACGACGACATCGCCATGCTGGCACTGCGGCTGGAGGGGGATCCTGCGACTAGGGTGAGCCCCGAGACCTAGAACAGGAGTGCCCATGCCGCAGATCACCGTCGACTACTCGAGCACGATGGCGTCCGCCTTCGACCGGGCCGGATTCGCGCGGGCCCTGCACACCTCGGTGGTAGGGATCGCGGCCGCCAAGCCGGAGGCGTGCAAGACGCTCTTCCGGCCGGCCGAGTTCACCGCGTTCGGCTACGAGGACCCCGAGGAGCTGGGGCACGCGGTCGTCCACGTCACGCTCGGGCTCCTCGCCGGCCGCACCGACGAGACGAAGACCAAGCTGACCGAGGCCGTGCTGGAGCACCTGCGCGAGCACGTGGCGGCGGACGGTTTCGTGCTGCACGCCTCCGCCGAGGTCCGCGACCTCGACCCGTCCTACCGCAAGTACGAGAGCTGAGCCTTTCAGCAGGCGACGGCTTCAGGACGCCAGGGCGATGAGCCGGGTGACCAGGGCGCCGAAGGGGCCGTCGGCCGGCTCGCCGCCCAGCATGGGCCGCAGCAGGGTGCGCAGCTCGTCGTCGTAGGCCGCGCTGACGGCGGTCAGCGCGGCGAAGTCGTGCACGAGCTGGAGCTCCAGTTCCTCGCGCGGGATGCGCCGCCCGTCCAGCCAGATCAGCGCGGTCGACTCGGCGAGCGAGATCCAGGACCGGACGATCAGTTCCAGCCGCGGCGGTGGATCGGTGATGTCCAGATGCGACAGGATCTGCTCGTAGGCGATCTGGCGCACGGAGTCGACGAGTGCGTTCGTGGTCGACGAGCCGACCGCCGGGCCGCCGCGCATGAGCGCGGAGAAGCCCGGTCCGTGCGCGTCGACGAAGTCGAAGAACCGGCGCATCACGCGCAGCAGCCGGGCGCCCAGCGGACCCTCGTGCGGCTCGCTGAACCGGCTCGCGAGATCCTCCGACGCCCGCTTCAACGCGGCCTCGTACAGGCTGAGTTTGCCGGGGAAGTAGTGATAGACGAGGGGGCGCGAGATGCCCGCGGCCGCGGCTATCTCGTCGATGGAGACCTCGTCCGGCGAGCGCTGGGCGAACAGTTCGAGGGCGACGCCGATCAACTGCTGCCGACGCTCCTCGACTCCCATTCTGCGACGAACCCCGGTAGTCATACGAACACCTTACCGATCGGATCCGGACTCCAATGGACCGGACCGGACCGGGTGTTCACCCCGATCGGGCAGGGAGTCGATCACATGTCCAGCGCCAGTCGCCCACCTCGCGCCCGCGACACACAGATCAGCATCGAGTCGCCGCGCTCCGCGTCGGTGAGCAGTTCGTCCCGGTGCTCCACCTCGCCCTCCAGTACCCGCTGTCGGCAGGTTCCGCAGAAGCCCTGCTCGCACGAGTAGACGGTGTTCGGCAGCTCGGCGCGTACGGCGGCCAGCACGGTCGAGTCGGCCGGAACCGTCAACACCCGTCCGCTGCGCCGGAGTTCGACCTCGAACGCGTCGCCCTCGCCGACGGCGCGCGCCGTGAACCGTTCGAGCCGGACCTGCGGCGCCCGCTCCCGGACCGCCGTCATGAGCCCCTCCGGACCGCACGCGTAGACGGCCGTCCCCTCGGGCAGCTCCGCGAGCGCCGCGTCGAGATCCGGCCGTCCCTCCACCACCGTCACCCGGTCCCCGCCGAGCTTCGCGAGCGCTTCCAGGAACGGCATCGACGCCCGTGTGCGACCGGCGTAAACCAGCCGCCAGTCGGCGTCTTCGGGCAGGGCCCGCAGCATGGGCAGGATCGGCGTGCTGCCGATGCCTCCGGCGACGAAGACGTACGAAGGCGCCTCGACGAGCGGGAAGTCGGTTGCGCGGTCCCCGCACCTCGATCTCCGCTCCCTCCCACAGCTCCTCGTGCACCTCGCGCGAGCCGCCCCGCCCGCCGGTCACGAGCCGGACGGCGACCGTGTAGGAGGAGGGGTTCGCAGCACCTCGTCGTGGGCCTGGGAGTGCATCGCCTCCTGCCCGATGCTCGTCGGGCCGCCCTCCCGGCTTGTTGGGTGGGGCGGTGAGGGGGATCAGCGGGGAGAGGGGGGATCAGCGCAGGCCGCTGATCGAGCGCCCGTCCGCCGACGTGCCCTCCAGGTCGGCCTGCGCGCCCTGCTTCGCCGGCACCGTCAGCAGGTTGCCCTGCCCGGAGCCGGTCACCCCGCCCGTCGTCCGGATGGACGCCGTCTCCTTGTCGCCGGCCGCGAGGAGGTACCAGTCGCCGCCCTTCGACTTCCACAGCACCCCGGCCAGCACATGCGGATCGCGCGCCCCGCACGCCGGCACGTCCCCGGCCTTCGCCACGGCCGCGCCGAACGGTCCGCCCGGCGTGTGGAACTGGGCCAGCACCCGGTTGCCGTCGCCCCGCCAGGTCTCGGCCCGGGTGCACACCCAGGCCGCCGAGCCGCTCGCGTCGGGCAGCTGCTGCCGGGTGTAGCCCCAGGCGTTGACCGTCCGCACACCCTGTCCGCGCGCGTCGGCCAGCGAGCAGGCGAACGGCGCCCAGGTGCGCAGCGCCTCCGCGCCCGTCGCGTCGGCGGGCGCGGACGGGCGGCCCGCGGTGAGGCGGGCGGGGACGAGTTCGCCGAGGTCGCTGAGGAGGTGGCTGCCGGAGGCGTCGGTGAGCTGGAGGACGTTCCAGGTCGTGCAGGCGTCGGTCTGGGTGGCCGGGCTGGACAGGGGCGAGGTGATCCCGTCGGTCAGGGTCAGGTCCAACACCCCGGCGCCCGGCTTCGACAGGTCCCGCTCGCCGGCCTTCGTGACCCAGGGGGCCGTCAGATAGCGGACGTTGCCGTCGGACCGGCCGAGGACCAGCGCGCCCGCCTCGGCGCGGGTCGCGCCGTCCACCCGGGCGAAGTCGAGGGCCGCCCCGGCCGTGCCGTCCTTCGGTTCGGCGTAGCGGGCGATGCGCAGACCGTCGTAGAGGATCACCACGCGTGCGGCGTCGACCTCGCCGGCGTAGAGCAGCTGGGGCGGTCCGGCCGGGCCGCCGGTGGGGGTGTCCGGGGTGGTGGAGACCCGGACGCTCTCGCCGGGGCGGGCCCAGACGGCGAGGGCACGGCGCAGCAGGGCGGTGTCGCGGGTGAGCGGGCCGCGCGCGGGCCAGACCGAGAAGTCGGTGCGGGCGGAGGTCTTCCAGGCGGCTGGGGGGAGCTTCACCAGCCGCCCGGGGTCGAGGGCGGCCTCGGCGGCCGGGTTCTGCGCGTACGCCGGGGCGGCCGCGCCGTCGGGTCCCCAGCCGCCGCCGGGCAGCGCGACCAGGGCGCCGCACACGGCGAGCGCGGCCACGGCGGCCAGCGCGGCCCTGCCGTGCTGGCGGCGGCGCATCAGATCGGTGGGCCGGGCCTGCAGCGAGCAGGCGTCGAACTCGGGGGAGTCGAGCAGCGCGTACTGCGCGGCCGGGATCTCACCGGCCTCGCGCAGCGCCGCCGCCACGTCCTCGACGCCGCATTCGGTGAGCACCTCGCGCACATCGCCGTCGGGGAGCTTCTCCAGACCGCGCAGCACGTAGGCGGCCCGGGCCGGGCCCGAGAGGGCGGCGAGCCGCTGGTCGAGGGCGAGTTCGTCGGCGCCGCCGGAGCGGGGGAAGAGCCGCAGGCCCCACACCTGGGGGAGCAGCGGCGGCAGCTGGGCGCGCTTGGGCCGGGCCCGCAGCCTCAGCGGCAGCCCCGCCTCCAGTGCCGTACGGACCACCTGGAGGCGGACGTAGGCGTACCCGGGGTCGTCGTCACGGCCGGTGGACTGGGCCGGGATGACGGGGGCGCAGGCGCGGCCGCGGGGCAGGGCGCGCTGGGCGAGAGCGTGTGCGGTCAGGACGCGGCGACCGCGGCCGAGGCCGGGTGGCAGCACCAGATAGGCGAGCCGGACGAGACGCGGGTAGTGCTCGACGAGCGCGGCCTCGGCCTGCTCGACGTCGACGATCCGGTCGGCGGAGGATCCGGCTGAGGGGCGCGGGGCGACATCCTGTGACTGCACGTCCAGGCAAACGAGCGACACGGTGGATGGTCACCGCCGTCGCCGTCGCCCCCCGCTGTCGCCGCTGCCGCCGCCGTGTGGTCAGCCCTGCGGCTCGTCCGCCACGAGCGCTCGCGCGTAGTTGGCCATCGACCGCTGGTAGCGCGGCAGATGGGGAGCGAGTGCGCCGAGGACCAGGGACAGGCCCTCGCGGTCGCGGCCCAGGCTCGACAGGCACAGGGCCAGACACGCCCGTACGGCGTCGTCCAACTCGTCGGACGGGCCGTCCAGTTCGGGGGTCAGCAGCTTGACGCCCTCCGCCGCCTGCCCGATGTTGCGCAGCGAGCTGGAGAGTTGGATCTTGGCGCGTCTGCCGCGGTAGCCGCTCACCTCGCTGAGGCCGCGCGCGAGCGCCTGGCGGTAGAGCGGGGCCGCCTTGTCCGAGTGGCCGGTCGAGTCCCAGGCGCAGGCCTGCTCGAACGGGCCGAGCGGACTGCCCTCGGGGAGTTCGGCGACGAGCGCGTCGATCACGGCCCGGAAGTCGGCCGCCCGCTCCTCCGGACAGTCGTCGAAGGTCGCCCAGGCGGCGGTCACGCGATCTTCCCAGTCCTTGTTCACCGGCTCACTCTGGCACGGGCGCCCACGCCGGGGCACCGGTATTTTGAGCGCACCGTGCGTGGGAGCCGTATCCAGGGCGAGGCTCTTGCAGGGAGGAACAGATGAAGGTGACCCGACCGATGCTCGCGGCGGCCGCCGCCGCGGCGGCGCTGGTGCTGACGGGCTGCGGTTCCGGCGGGGCGACGAAGGCCGCCGCGACCGTGCCGGTGACGGCGACCGGCAGCCTGGAGCAACTGGCCACCAAGGTGAAGTGCACGCCCGACATGCAGACCGACGCCGACGAACTCCGGCAGGCCATCTGCAAGGTCGCCGTCGGCAAGTTCATCCTGGTGACCTTCGCGACCGACCGCGGTCAGCGCGAATGGATCAACGGGGCCAAGGACTACGGCGGCCACTACCTGGTCGGCCGCAAGTGGGTGGCCGTGGGCGAGGAGACCAGCACCGTGAACGCGTTGCGCAAGACGCTCGGCGGTGACATCGAGGAGGGCACGGACCACTCCGTGCACGTCTCGGGCGAGCCCTCCGACGGCGCGACCCACTCCGGTCACTGACACCGGTCGCCGGCCGAACCGCGCAGACAGAACTCCACACACACGAAAGAGCCGGCGGTGAGGAATCCTCACCGCCGGCTCTTTCGTGTCGGCCCTTCTCAGGGCCGGTACCGCTCAGTGGATCACTTGCACTGCTTGCCGGTGTTGATGCAGTTGACCATCTTGTTCATCAGGTTCGTGGAGAAGAAGTTGATGAAGTCGTTGTGGTCGGTGATCGGCTTGTGCAGGTTCTCCGGGAAGGTGTCCACCGCGTACGGGTTCACAACGGTCCCGTTCTGCAGCTTCGGGGCCGGGACGTTGTACACGAGCCGGACCTGGAGCTGGGGGATCGCCTTGAAACCGTTGGCGCAGGTGCCGTCGGCCTGGACGAACGACACGTGCGTGCGGTGGTTGGCCGAGTCGATGTTCTGGCCGTCCCAGCAGCTCTGGAAGTTCGACGTGCGGACCACCTGGCTGCCCTGCGGGCAGATCGGGTACTGGTCCTTCAGCTGCACCTTGTTCTCGAAGCCGGTGCAGCTCCAGTTCACGTTGGCGTTGGCGTTGCCGTTGACGAAGGCCTTCGCGTCACCGGTGATGATGCGCAGGGCCGTCGGCATCGCGACGACGTTGCCCTTCTTGTTGCCGACGAACTTGATCTGCGCCTGGGAGGCCTGCAGGATCTTGCCGACGTTGCCTTCCTTGCCACCGCCGTCGTTGTTCTGGTCGAAGTCCTGCGTGCCGTCCTGGAGACGCAGCACCGGCCAGAAGTACGAGGACTTGTCACCCTGGTTCTGGCAGCTGGTGCTCGCACCGGCCAGTTCCTGGTCGCTCGCGAAGGCGTCGTTGTTCTGGTTGCCCACGTAGTCGTGCAGGTGGTGGGCGCCGTTGGTGACACCGGGGGCGACGATCACGTTGTCCGTGTTGTGGTTGTCGTTCCCGTTGGTGCCGCAGCTCGAGGTGAAGGTGCCCCTCGACCCGCTGTTGCCGTTCGCGGCGAGACCGTTCTGGCCGACGCCCAGCGCGGCGTTGCCCTGGACCTTCGTGATGTCCACGAAGTCCGCGGCGACGGGTCCGTTGCCGCCCTGGCCGTTCTGCTGCTGGCCGCCGTTGCCGCCGTTCTGCTGGCCGCCGTTGTTGCCGTTGTTCTGGCCGCCGTTGTTCTGGCCGCCGTTGTTCTGCTGGCCACCGTTGTTCTGGCCGTTGCCCTGCTGGCCGTTGCCCTGCTGGCCGTTGCCCTGGCCCTGGCCGGCGTTGGTGTTGTTCGCCGCCTGCGTGGTGCACGCCGCGAGCTGGCTCAGCGAGTTGTTGAACTGGCCGCCGGAGCGCGTGATGTTGATCCGGATCCGGTCGATCGTCGCGGCCCGCTTTTCCTTCAGAGGGCCGGTGATCGCGTTCTGGACGAAGCTGGCGTCACCGGCCTGGGCCTGGCGGGTCGAAGCGAGCCGGGTGTACGCCTCGGTGATCTGCTTGTCGAGGTTGGCCAGCTCGGTCGCGACGCCTTGCTTCGCCCCCTTGGGCACGCTCGTCAGCTTCTGCCCCACATCCGGGCAGGAGATGGTGGCCACCTGAGCGGCTGCGTTGGCGGCCTTCGTCTGGTTCTGGCCCGAGCTGTTCGACTCGTGCGCCGAAGCGTAGAAGTTCGCCCAGATCAGCCCGCCCCCGCCGAGCGCTAGGGCCGCCGATGCTGCCACGGCCTTCGTGGCCATCGACGAACGGCGTTTACGTATGTTGCGTCCCATGGAACTCCTCTGACTTCCTTGCGGGGCAGCATCGAGGCGCCCGACAGGAGTGAAGCTGCCCCCTCACTTACGCACGCTGCCCCAGAGGTGTTCAGCGTCCTCAGAAATTGATGAGAGCTCCGTACGACAAACCGACCGCAACACCCCCACATGGCACAGCAGTTGGGGTGCTCACCGATCCCGGTCCAGATAGGCCAACACCGCCAGCACCCTGCGGTTGTCGTCGCCGGCGACCTCCAAACCCAGCTTCACGAAAATATTCGCGGTGTGTTTGGCGACCGCCCGCTCGGTCACGACCAGTTTGGCGGCGATCGCCGCGTTCGACCGGCCCTGCGCCATCAGCTCCAGAACCTCCCGTTCGCGCGGAGTGAGCCGGTCCACCGGCCCCTGTCCGTCGCCCGAACGCCGGGCCAGCAGCTGCTGGATCACCTGGGGGTCCATCGCCGTGCCGCCCGCCGCGACCCGCCGTACGGCGTCCACGAACTGGTCCGCGTCGAACACCCGGTCCTTCAGCAGATAGCCGATGCCGCCGCTGCCGTCGGCCAGCAGCTCGCGCGCGTACAGCTGTTCGACGTGCTGGGAGAGGACGAGCACCGGCAGCCCGGGCTTCGTGCGGCGGGCCTCCAGCGCGCACTGCAACCCCTCGTCCGTGTGCGTGGGCGGGAGCCGGACGTCGACCACGGCGACGTCCGGCTCCAGATCGGCGAGCGCCCGGGCCAGCTCGGGCCCGGTCTCGACCGCCGCGGCGATCTCGAAGTCGTAGGCCTCCAGCAGCCGCACGAGACCGTCGCGCAGCAGGAAGAGGTCTTCGGCTAGGACAACACGCAAGGGATCTCCATGGTCACCATGGTGGGACCGCCTGCGGGAGAGCTGACGGCCAGGACGCCGTCGAATGTACCCAGTCGTCGCTCCACCCCGGCCAGGCCCGAACCGGCGCCGATGCTCGCGCCGCCCTGCCCGTTGTCGGTGACGGAGATCTTCAGCCGGCCGTCCCCGTGGTGGAGGTCGACCCAGATCCGGTCGGCGCCGGAGTGCTTGACCGCGTTGGTCAGCACCTCGCTCACCGCGAAGTAGGCCGCCGACTCCACGGGGGCCTGCGCCCGGCCGCCCTCCAGCTCGACGCTCACCTCGGTGGCCACCGGCAGCCGCAGCGCCAACGCCCGTACGGCGTCCCCGAGTCCGCGCTCGGCCAGCACCGGCGGATGGATGCCGCGCACCAGGTCGCGCAGCTCGGAGAGCGCCTCCGCGGACGACCGACGGGCCTGCGCGAGCAACGCCTTGGCTTTCTCCGGGTCCTTGTCGAGCAGCATCTCGACGGTGCCGAGGTCCATGCCCATCGCCACCAGCCGGGCCTGGGCGCCGTCGTGCAGATCCCGCTCGATGCGCCGCAGTTCGGCGGCCGAGGTGTCCACGGCGTCCCGCCGGGTCTGCGTCAACACCTTTACCCGTTCGGCCAGTTCGGCCTGGCTCGGGGTGAGCATGGCCTTGGTGAGGAGGAAGTGGACCTGGAAGGCGCGCACGGTGTACCGGTGGGCGACGAAGAGCAGGACCGCGGCCAGCGCCCCGGCGCCGAAGGCGGACGTCCGGTCGCTGACCGGCACGAAGAGATACCAGTACGCGTCGGCCTCCGTCTCCGTGTACACCCGCCACAGCCCGGCAGGCAGCGCCAGCCCCTCCAGCGGATAGAAGACCAGGACGGCCGGCAGCAGGGCGGTCAGGAACCCGGCCGGCAGATCCACCAGGAGCCACAGCAGGTCCCGCCAGGTCGCCGGGTCGCGCAGCAGCGCGAAGGTGCGCCGGAACGGGTTGACGCTCGCGGGGGCCGGCCGGTACGCCGACGGGATGCGCACCCCGCCCCACCGCTCGGCGAGCGCCCGCCGCCGGTCGGCGTAGGCGCGCACCCCCTTCACCACAAAGGGGGTGGTGAGGGCCCCGACCCCGATCGGTATCAGCGCCATGGACACGAGGGAGAGGCAGAGGCCCAGGATGCTCAGCGGCAGCGACACCACGGCCAGCGCGAGCCCCCGCACGGCGGCGAGCACCATCCCCCGTGCCCTCGAACCGCCTTCGCCGCTCTTCGTGTTGGTGTTCATGCCGTCAGTCTGGCCGAGCCGCGGACCGGCGGTCACTGGCCCGAGGCCCCCGGTCAGGAGGTGGTGCCAGGTACACCCCTCGACCCGGCCAGCGCCTTCGCCTCGACCTCCGGGTCCAGGCCCAGCGGCGGCCGGTCCGGACGCCGCGGCGCCGTCCCGCCGATCGACGTCAGCCAGCTCCAGGTGTCGGCGACGGTCTCCTCGACGGGGCGGCAGGACAGCCCCGTCGCCACCGCCCGCGAGACGTCGGCCGCGTGCAGGGCGTCGTGCATGTCGCTGCCCGGCGGCACCCACACCGGCAGCTGGGTCCACGGCTCGATGCCCGCGTCGAGGATGATCTCGGGCGCGGTCCAGCGCAGTTCGGCGGCCGAGCCGGTGGCCCGCACGCACGCCTCCAGCAGCTTGTCCATCGTCGCGTGCCCCTGCGGGCTGATCAGGTTGTACGGCCCGCTCAGCTCCCGCTCGGCCGCCCCGAGGATCCACTCGGCGAGGTCACGGGCGTCGACGTACTGCAGGGGCAGATCGTGCGGGCCCGGCGCGAGGACCGGGCCGCCGCGCGCTGTCCGGGTCAGCCACCAGGGCAGTCGGCCCACGTTCTCGAGGGGTCCGAGGATCAGCCCGGCCCGGACGAGGACGGAGGCGTCCGCGCCGAAGGCGTCCACGGCGGCCAGCTCGCCGCCGCGCTTGTCCCGGGCGTAGTCGGTCTGCCCGGCGTCGGCTTCGGCGCCTTCGACGACCGGCGCGTCCTCGGCGTACCCGGCGGGCGGGGCCCAGGTGTACACCGAGCAGCTCGACACGTACACGTACCGGCCGGCGCGGCCCCGCAGCAGCCGCGCCGCCTCGTGCACGGCGCGGGGCGCCGCGGACCAGGTGTCGACGACGGCGTCCCAGTCGTCGCCGCTCTTCGCCAACGCGTCGAGGCCCCCGGGCGCGGTGCGGTCGCCGGACAGCGACCGCGTGCCGGGGACCGGTGCGTGCCGTCCCCGGTTCAAGGCCGTCACCTCCCAGCCGCGCCCGAGGGCCGCCTCGACGACGGCCCGTCCCACGAACTCCGTACCACCCAGCACCAGAAGTCTCATACCGGTGACTGTGCCCCGTCCGGACGCGGGAGGGAACCGCGCTCTGCCGTCGGCAGACGGACCCGGTCAGCGGCCGGTCGGCGGGGTGTACTTGTAGCCGACCCGGCGCACCGTCTGGATCGACTGGCGGTGCCGGACGCCCAGCTTGCGGCGCAGCCGGGCGATGTGGACGTCGACCGTGCGGCCGTCGCCCACATGCCCGTAGCCCCACACCGTGGTGACGAGCTGGTCGCGGGTGTGCACCCGGTTCGGGTACGCCACCAGATGGGCGAGCAGCTCGAACTCCAGGTAGGTGAGGTCGAGTTGCCGGCCGTCCACCGCGGCGGTGCGCTGCGCGGGGTCGATCCGCACGAGCGGTTCGCCGGGCCCTTCGGCCCGTTCGGCGGCCGACTGCTCCGGCACCGCGACCGGCAGGAACGGCGGCTGCCGGTCGGCCGGCACCAGCACCAGGTAGCCGACCATCGGCGGCTGCCCCGGCAGCGTGGGCAGGGTGTGCTGGGGGGCGGGCAGCCAGGTCGCGCCCGGCGGCAGGAAGTCCGCGACGTCGACCACCTCGTCCCGGTCCACGGCGCGAAGCCGGTGCCGGGGCGAGCCGGAAGAGGCGGTCGTGGAGGGTGCGGTGAGGGAGGGAGCGGAGGAGAGAGAACGGGTGTTCGCCATGAGAGGTCAGCTCTTTCGCGCGAGGAGTTCGTCATCGAAGGACGTACGTCGTGCGCGCTGGCCGAAGGCCGGGTGTACGGCTTTAGAGGGCCGGCGCGTTCACCGCGCGGCAACACACCCGGTCGAAGTCGTGGTGCTGACGGGAGGGCCAGAAGGGCTCGAGGTCATGGCGACCTGTCGCGGTGTACTTCTGGAAGCTGGCCATGGCCCCATTGAAGCAGACACCGGCCCGTCGCAGGAGCCTCCTCTCACAGCTTGGACGGATCCTTGACGTGAGGCTGAGACGTGAGGCCGGCGTCAGCCGACGACTGCGGCGGTCGCCAGCAGCGTGCGGACGGCGGCGCGCACCTCGTCGTCCGGGTGCGGTCCGTCGCCGTACATGTGGTCGGGGACGATCCGGCGCGGTGACTCGGCGCCCTCGCGCAGCGGGGCCACGGCGAAGCGGGGGAGGAGGCCCATCTCGGTGAGCGTCAGCACGGGGTGCGGGGCGCCGGGGGAGAACCTGTCCCACTCGAGCGCCTGCCGGGCCAGGGGTTCCACGGTGTCCTCGGTCCGGCCCGTGACGCGCCAGACGGCCAGCGCGGCCGCGGCCCGGGTGCGCGACAAGGGGCTCGGCGCGAGGAGCGGCTCGATGAACGGCAGCAGCGGTGCGGCGGCGGGGCCGAGCCGACCCGCGAGGATCGTGGTCCAGGCCGATGCCCCTGAGCTCATCTCCCGCCGCAGGAGGGACAGCGCCGGCTCGGGGTCGTCGGCGACGGCGTGGAGCGCCATCGCGGCCTCCACCGAGACCGAGGAGTGGACGCCCGCCGCCACGCAGTCGCGCAGCGCCCGTTCGGTCACCTCGCCCGCGGCGGGCCCCAGCCCGGCGAGCACGTCGACCGCTGCCTGCGGGTAGCCGGTGCCGTGGCGCGTCAGCAGCTCCGCGAGCTCTCCGACGGCGTCCGCGGCCGCCTCGGGGAACCGGGTCAGCACCTTGACCAGTTCCGGGTGGCCGGTCCCCAGCCGCCGGGCCACCGCCCGCCCCACGGGCAGCGCGTCGGCCCCGAACTCCTCGGCCACCGCGCGGACCGCGCGAAGGGTGTCGTACGCCCCCGGCGTCTCCTCGGCGAGCCGCACCGCCTCCTCGACCGCGACCGGCACGCGCGCGCGTGCCAGCACGGTGACCGCCTTCGCCCGCACCGCCGGGTCGTCGTCCGCGAGCAACGGCATCACCTGCTCGCCCACGCGCGCGTGCAGCTCCGGTGGCAGCGCGCAGGTCAACTGCGCCAGCTGGTACAGGTCCCAGGTCTCGCGGACCGACTCGTGCAGTGCCCAGGGCAGCACGTCGGTCTCGCGGTCCCGCCAGCGTGCGGTGATCTCGAAGGCGAGCGGTATGCCACGGGCGAGGGCCCGCAGCGCGGCCCCGGGTTCCTCCAGGAGCCGGTCCTTGAACGTCCGGTGGGCCTCCGGCCACAGATGGCCCTCCGACTCGGAGTCCTCCCGCTCGTCCTGCGGCTGCGCGCCGTACGCCCGCGCACAGGCGTCGACCAGCGAGTCCGGCAGCGGCGGTTCGGTCGTGCGCAGCAGGTCCTCGGCGGCGGCGAGCGCGACCCGGGGCTCCGGGGCGGTGAGCAGGGCGCGCCGCCAGCCGCCGTCGCCCGGCTCCAGCAGGCCGAGCGCGGTCACGATCCGGGCGCGCACGAGCGGGTCGGTCTCCGCCGCCAGCCGGTCCCGCAGCAGGGGCGTGGGCGCCGGCGCGCTCTGCCGTCCGCAGGCGGCGATCAGCAGCGCCATCGCCTCGCGGACGGCGGGGTCGGCGTCCTGCGTCAGATGCAGCAGGGACGGCAGCGCCTGCGCCGTGGCCCGCCGGCACCGCTCCTGTTCGTCCGTCGGCCCGGCCCAGTTCGCGAGGTCCGCGAGCAGCTTGAGCAACTCGGCCCGGTGGCCGGGGCCGTGCAGGGCGAGCCGGATCAGCGGCTGCGCCGCGGGTGACGTGCGTGTCGCGTCCCGGTAGCACAGGAGGGAGTGCAGCCAGTTCATCGCCTCCTCGCGCACCGCCTCGTCCGTGGACTCCATCGCGCGCAGCACTCCGGGCACGTCCCCCGCCAGGCCGTACGGGCGTACCGGTCCCGTCGAGCCGTTCTCCATTCCCATGAGGGCGGACGATATGCGCAAGGGGCGCCCACCGGAAAGGCGGGCGCCCCTTGCACAGAGGATGCGGGCGGATCAGACCTGGCCGGCCTTCTCCAGCGCCGAGCAGCAGGTGTCCACGATCAGGCGGGTCACCAGGTACGGGTCGACGTTGGCGTTCGGGCGGCGGTCCTCGATGTAGCCCTTGCCGTCCTTCTCGACCTGCCACGGGATACGGACCGAGGCGCCGCGGTTGGAGACGCCGTAGGAGTACTCGTTCCACGGGGCGGTCTCGTGCAGGCCCGTCAGGCGGTCGTCGATGCCGGCGCCGTAGTTCTTGACGTGGTCGAGCGGCTTGGAGCCCTCACCGAGCGACTCGCAGGCGGTGATGATCGCGTCGTAGCCCTCGCGCATCGCCTTGGTGGAGAAGTTGGTGTGCGCGCCGGCGCCGTTCCAGTCGCCCTTGACCGGCTTCGGGTCGAGGGTGGCGGAGATGCCGAAGTCCTCGGCGGTGCGGTAGAGCAGCCAGCGGGCCACCCACAGGTGGTCGGAGACCTCCAGCGGGGAGACCGGGCCGACCTGGAACTCCCACTGGCCGGGCATGACCTCGGCGTTGATGCCGGAGATGGCGAGACCGGCGGCGAGGCAGTTGTCGAGGTGCGCCTCGACGACCTCACGGCCGAAGATCTCGTCCGCGCCGACGCCGCAGTAGTAGCCGCCCTGCGGGGCCGGGAAGCCGCCCTTGGGGAAGCCGAGCGGGTAGCCGTCCTGGAAGAACGTGTACTCCTGCTCGATGCCGAAGATCGGCTCCTGGGCGCCGAACTTCGCCTCGACCTCGACCAGCGCGGCACGCGTGTTGGACTCGTGCGGCGTCATGTCGATGTTGAGGACCTCGCACAGGACGAGGACGTCGTCGCCGCCGCGGATCGGGTCGGGGCAGGTGAAGACCGGCTTGAGGACACGGTCCGAGGAGTGGCCCTCGGCCTGGTTCGTGGACGATCCGTCGAAGCCCCAGATTCCCAGCGCGTCGAGACCGGCGGGCTCGCCCGCGATGATCTTCGTCTTGGAACGGAGCTTCGCCGTCGGCTGGGTGCCGTCGATCCAGATGTACTCAGCCTTGAAGGTCACGGGCCACTTCCTTCGGGGGTGTGTCTGACGCACTTGCGGGTGCTGCGGCGCTGCGGCACTGGGGCGCCGCCGGTATTGCCGGGAAGCTTGTCAACAGGCGATTTCCCGATCATTGCTCGAATGTGAACCCCGTGTTACCTGGTGGTTCTGTGGCGCGGCTCACGGTGTGAGCCCGGAAAGACGGTGCAGGCCGGGAAATACGGCGGTCCTGCCGCTCGTGGCCGCGAGCGACAGGACCGGTGACACGTACGTGGGTTCTCGGCAGCCGAGCCTCACCCCACCTTCTCGATCAGGGCCCGGCGGATCAGGAACTTGCCGGGCTCACGGACCAGTTCGAACGCGGCGTTGTTCAGCAGCGCGCAGCTGCCGGAGGGGCCGGTGACCTCGACCGTCGTGGACTTGTTGTTGTCCAGGTTGGTCACCTTCAGCTTGGTCCCCACCGGGAACTGGTTGCTGGAGGCGGCCGGGGCGCCGGCCTCCCCGGAGAGGGTGATCGTGGAGCCGTTGCAGACCTGTTGGCCGGAGGCGGCGCCGCCGTTGCCGGCGTTGCCGGTGTTCCCGGCGTTGCCGGTGTTCCCGGCCGGAGCCGAAGCGGCCGGAGCCGAAGCGGCCGGGGCCGATGCGGCGGGAGGCGAGGCGGCCTGCGAGGGCTGCGTCGACTGGGAGTCCTGAGCCGACTCCCCGACGACGCACCCCGACGCCTGCTGCTGCACCTTGATCTGCGCGATGACCGCCTCGCGGTTGGCGATCCGGGCCTGCGACTGCGCGTCCGGAGCGGCCCGCTGGCCGTCGATGAACGCCTGGTTGTTGCCGAGCGCGGTGGCGAGCCCCTGACAGACCGTCGAGTTCGCCGCGGACAGCGTGTTCGCGTTCTGCGCGGGCTGGGAGGCGTTCGAGGTGTTCGCCATCACGAACGCCCCGCCGCCCGCCACCGCCGCCGCGCCGACCAGCAACGCGATCTTCTTCTTCGTACCGACTGTTCTCCTGCGCGACATGCGCGCCTCCTGGGACGTAGGGGAACGTACGCCGGTGTGTACGAGATTCCGAACGAGGTTGCTCAGGGGTTACGCGGGCCCTTTGGTGTGACGCGCGTCACGGCATCCCGTACGGCCTCGTCGGTGCGAGCCACCACCGCCGTGCCGTCGTCCGCGGTGATGATCGGGCGCTGGATGAGCTTGGGGTGCCCGGCGAGCGCGCCGATCCAGCGCTCGCGTGAACCGGCGTCCCGCGCCCACTCCTTGAGGCCGAGCTCCTCGGCGACCGCTTCCGAGGTGCGGGTGATGTCCCAGGGCTCCAGGCCGAGGCGGTCGAGGACGTCCCTGATCTCGTCCTCGTCGGGCACGTCCTCCAGGTAGCGGCGGACGGTGTAGTCGGCCCCCTCGGCGTCGAGGAGCGTGAGGGCGCTGCGGCACTTGGAACAGGCGGGGTTGATCCAGATCTCCATGCCCGTCACGGTAGCTCCAAACCGGCCCGAAAGCCCTTGTGATCAGGGGCGATTGTCAGTGGGGGGCAGTAGAATTGAAGCAGTGTTCGAGGGTCCGCCGGAGGTTCCGGGCCGGGCCCTGACCGCGACAGGAGGATGCCTGTGCCCGCTGCCGCACTGAAGCCGAAGCCGTCCGCGACCCAGTCCACCGCGAAGCGTTCCGTCGAGCTCGATCTGCCCTATGTGCCCGTTCAGAAGCGGCCGTTGCCGCCCGGGCGGCCGCGCGACTGGTACGTCATGCACAACCGGCGTCTCAAGGCCATGCGCCTTGCCATAGCGCTGCTCGACCTGGGCGTGTATATGCCGAACCAGGCCCGCAACGAGAAGATCCGCAGCACGGCCGAACTGATCGGCGTCCATCCGCCGTCGGACACGACGTGCCACATGGTGCGGGCCCTGCTGCGTTACTCGCGCTGAGCCGTGGCGCCGGGCGCCGTTCGTATGCGACGGCGCCCGGCGTCGGGGCGTTCGCCCCCCGAGCTCAGCTCGCCAGCTCCTTCTCCACCGGCGTGCGGAACCTCGGCGTCACCCGGGTCGCTCCCACCCACGCCCCCAGCCGCTCCGCCTCCGCCGCGATCGCCGCCTTCGCCTCGCCGCCGATCCCCTCCCCGTCCAGGATCCGCCACACGATCTCCCCGTCGGCGCGCTGGGCCCAGCCGCCCACCACCCGGCCGTCCCACCACACCGTCGGTCCGACGTTCCCGCTGTAGTCGAAGAGGGCGGGGCGCAGCTCGGGGGCCAGATACCAGTCCCGGCCCTGCCAGCCCATCGCGGTCGGGTCGAGGGCGGGCAGCAGGGCCGCCCACGGCTCCGCGGGGCCGGGCACGGGATCCACATCGCCGTCGAGGACCCACCCCGTGCCCTCGTCCAGCGTCACCGCCCGTGCCCCGATCGCGGTGAGCGCTCGCCGGACGTCCGTCACCCGCCAGCCCGTCCACCACTTCAGGTCGGCCTCCGTGGCCGGGCCGCACGCCCGCAGCCAGTGCCGCAGCAGATCCGACTGGGCGTCCGGCACGGGGAGTTCGGGGTGCTCGGGGGCGAGCGCCCAGCGGAACTGGCTCGACGTCCACGAGCCCAGCGGGCGCCCTCTGACCACCTTGCCCTCCACCCCCAGCACCCTCAGCAGCCGGGTCACGACCGTGTGGACGCCCTCGTAGGACTTCCCGGCCGCGTACACGAACTGCTCCCGCAGCCGTGGCTCCTCGCGGGCCAGCTCGGCGGCCGTCGCCTGGCCGAGCCGGGCCAGCGCGGCCAGCGCCGACTCCTCGACCTCCTTCAGCCAGGCCGCGTCCGGCGCGCCGGCCTTCGCCATGTCCTTCACCAGCGTGGCCCGCTCCCGCGCCGCGACCGTGAGGCCGGTCGAGGCGTGCACGACGGCTGTCGACGCCGTCGGGAACACGAAGACGGTGTGCCGCATCCCGTGCATCCGGACGAGGGACCGGTCCGCGTACAGCGCCCGGTCGGTCTCCGGCACGGTCACCGTCGGGTCGGCGAGGCGGGCGCCGATCGCCAGATACACCGTCGCCGGGTCCGAGCCGTGCAGGGCGAGCAGCGCGTCGGCCACCGCCTCGGGCGTCGCACCCCGTGCCTGCGGCGCCAGCCCGTGCCGCAGCATCAGCCTGGCCCGCCGCTCCGCCACACCGACGTACCGCAGTCCGTCGCCCATCCCGGCCTCCGCCCCTCGTCATCTCGTTGCCGTCCGCATCCTCCCCGACACCACTGACAATCGGGCGGCCCCGGGCGGGGGCACGGCAGCCGCAGCGCACCGTGAGCCAAAAGGAGATGCACGTTGAGTGACGGCTTCCGTACCCTGGAGGCATCAACCCGCCCCCAACGCTACGCACAGTCACTCGTCCCTGCCCAGGAAGGAGGTACGCCATGGGCACCGTCGTTCTCTCCGGGACCGTCGTCCTGGTGGTCCTGGGATTCGGAAACCCGCTCTACTGGCTCGCCGCCGTCGCCGTGCTCTTCCTGTACGTGCGCTACGGACTCGACGCGTCCTCGATGTCGTCGACGTCGTCGCCGTCCGCGCCCGGTCCCGCCCAGGGTCCGGGTCCCGCGCCGACCTCGTACAAGGCCTACCGCGAGCGCCGTGACACGCAGGCCAAGTGGGAGCGTCGCTACCGTCGTGAGCGTCCGCTGGAGTACCGCCGTCAGGAGCGCGAGCGCGGCAAGTAGCCGCAAAGGACCTACGAGCCGGGGGAGCCCTACAGTCCCGGGGCTCCCCACACCGGGAACCAGCGGCTCAGGTCCTGTTCCAGCCGCAGGTCGTTCGCGAGAGCGGCCTTCACCTGCAACTCCAGCGCGTTGTCGCGCCGCTGCCCCGCTCCGGGCAGCGGCGCGAACGGATAGAACGAACCGCGCTTGTAGAGGTACACGAGCGCCAGCGCTCTGCCGTCCGGGTCCTCGAACCCGGCGAGGGAGCACAGCAGCTGCGGCCCGAAGCCGTTGACCTCCATCGCGCTGTTGACCGCGTGCAGATCGTTGACCAGGAGCGACAGCTGGTCGGGGGTCCGTTCCGAGACCAGCCAGGAGTAGCCGAAGTCGTCCCGCAGGAGTCGCACCGGGGGACCGGTGCGCTCGGTGTCCGCGTCGAGGAGCGCCTGGACCTCACGGTGCGTCTGCTCGAAGGCCGAGCCCTCGACGGTCGCGAAACACACGGCGCCCTGCCCGGTCGGGGTGAACCCGGCGGCCGCCTCCAGCGTCACCGCGGCCGAGGGCAGCGCGAACAGCTGATCGAGGTCGGGCACGACCGGCTTCGTCCGGCCGAGCAGGATGTCCAGCAGCCCCATGTCCCTCAGCCCGCCTTCCCGGGCGTGGCCGCCTCGCCCAGCTCGGCGGAGATCCGCCCCAGCTGGTCGAGCCGCTGCTCCAGGCTCGGGTGGGTGGAGAAGTACCGCTCGATGCCGGGCTCCCTGCCGGTCGCGGGGGTGAAGTAGAAGGCGTTGAAGGCCTGCGCGGTCCGCAGATCCTTGGTGGGGATCCGGGCGATGTCGCCGGAGACCTTCGTCAGCGCGGAGGCCAGCGCCGAAGGACGGCCGGTCAGCTGCGCCGCGGCCCGGTCCGCCGCCAGCTCCCGGTACCGGGACAGAGCCCGGATGAGGAGGAAGCTGAGCGCGTAGACGGCCGCCGAGACACCCATCACGGCGGCGAAGACGACCGCGGTGTTCTGGTCCCTGCGCCCGCCGCCGAAAAGCTGCGAGTAGAACGCGAACCGCACGATCAACCCCGCGATCACGCCCAGGAACGAGGCGATCGTGATGACGGCCACGTCCTTGTGCGCGACATGCGACAGCTCGTGCGCGAGGACGCCCTCCAGCTCGGCCGGCTCCAGCCGCCCCAGCAGCCCGGTCGTCACGCACACCACCGCGTGCTCGGGATTCCGTCCGGTCGCGAACGCGTTCGGCATGCCCAGGTCGGAGACGGCGACCACCGGTTTGGGCATGTCCGCGATCGCACAGAGCCGGTCGATCACGGCATGCAGCTCGGGATACTCCTCGCGCTCCACGACCCGCCCGCGCATCGCGAACATCGCGATCCGGTCGGAGAACCAGAACTGCGCGACGAACATCGCCGCGATCAGCACGACGACCAGCAGCCACGACTTCAGCAACAAGATCAACGCGGCGACGAACGCCACGTACAGCAGTCCGAGCAGGAACAGCGTGACCGTCATCCGCACGGTCAGGCGCCGGTCGCTCCGGAAACGGCTCTGCATCTGCATCACCCCGCAGTCAGGCACTCGTCCCACTGCAAGTGTGCACCGTCCCAGCCCCATGAACGGGTCCGTAACGGGCCTAGACGCAGCAAAAGCTCTCTGCGAGGTCCCGGGAAGCCGTCACCGCCCCGCTCCACGAGCAGCCGCAACGCGGCGATCCGCACCTGCCGGGGCCGGTCGACACCGAGCCGGTCGACACCGAGCCGCTCCCCGCTCCGCCTGCCCGGCCCGCCGCAGCGCGGTGACCGCCGCCGGCCAGGGCGGCGTCCGCGCACAGGCTCTGGACGACGTCGTCGTGGGCGTGCTCCGCGGCCTCCCTAGTACGGCGCCCGGAACCGCAGGTACCCCAGCAGCAGGATCAGCGCGGCCACGCCCGCCAGGACGAGCGCCGTCGACATCCACGACGAACGGTGCCGTGCCACGGGGCGCGGGTCGCCGCGGAACGGGACCGGCTCGGGCGGATTCTCCTTCCAGCGGGCGGCCAGCATCCGGGCCCGCGCCGAGGGCTCCTTGTGCACTGCGGCGTCCGCCCACTTGATGTCGAACTCCCGCTCGGCGTCGTCCTGTTCGGGCATCCCCGTTCCCCCGTCATGTCTCTCGAACAGCAGTGCCAGAAACCATACGACGGCGCCCCCGCTCCGAAAAACGGAAGCGGGGGCGCCGGACGGCCCAGGGGAGCGGAAACCCGCTCTGACCTGGGGTGATATCACACGTCGAAGTACAGCTCGAACTCGTGCGGGTGCGGGCGCAGCTGCAGCGGGGCGATCTCGTTCGCGCGCTTGTAGTCGATCCACGTCTCGATCAGGTCGGACGTGAAGACGTCGCCGGCGAGCAGGAACTCGTGGTCCGACTCGAGGCGGTCCAGGACGGCCGGGAGCGAGGTCGGGACCTGCGCGACGCCCGCGTGCTCCTCGGGGGCCAGCTCGTAGAGGTCCTTGTCGATCGGCTCGGCCGGCTCGATCTTGTTCTTGATGCCGTCCAGGCCTGCGAGCAGCAGGGCGGAGAACGCCAGGTACGGGTTGCCGGAGGAGTCGGGCGCGCGGAACTCGACGCGCTTGGCCTTCGGGTTGGAGCCCGTGATCGGGATACGCATGGCCGCGGAGCGGTTGCGCTGCGAGTAGACCAGGTTGACCGGCGCCTCGAAGCCCGGGACCAGGCGGTGGTAGGAGTTCACCGTCGGGTTGGTGAAGGCCAGCAGCGACGGGGCGTGCTTGAGGATGCCGCCGATGTAGTAGCGGGCCATGTCCGACAGGCCCGCGTAACCGGCCTCGTCGTAGAACAGCGGGGAGCCGCCCGACCACAGCGACTGGTGGACGTGCATGCCCGAGCCGTTGTCGCCGAAGATCGGCTTCGGCATGAAGGTCGCGGTCTTGCCGTTGCGCCAGGCCACGTTCTTCACGATGTACTTGAAGAGCTGGAGGTCGTCGGCCGCGGCGAGCAGCGTGTTGAACTTGTAGTTGATCTCGGCCTGGCCGGCGGTGCCCACCTCGTGGTGCTGGCGCTCGACCTGGAGGCCGGACGCGGCCAGCTCCAGGGAGATCTCGGCACGCAGGTCGGCGAAGTGGTCGACCGGCGGGGTCGGGAAGTAGCCGCCCTTGTAGCGGACCTTGTAACCGCGGTTGTTCTCGACCGCACCGGTGTTCCAGGCGCCGGCCTCGGAGTCGATGTGGTAGAAGGACTCGTTCGCGGAGGTCTGGAACCGCACGCTGTCGAACACGTAGAACTCGGCCTCGGGGCCGAAGTACGCGGTGTCGGCGATACCGGTCGACGCCAGGTACGCCTCGGCCTTCTTCGCCACGTTGCGCGGGTCACGGGAGTACTGCTCGCCCGTGATCGGGTCGTGGATGAAGAAGTTGATGTTGAGCGTCTTGTCCCGGCGGAACGGGTCGAGACGGGCCGTCGACAGGTCGGCGCGCAGGGCCATGTCGGACTCGTGGATGGCCTGGAAACCGCGGATCGACGAACCGTCGAACGCGAGCTCCTCGTCCGGGTCGAACGCCTCGACGGGCAGCGTGAAGTGCTGCATGACGCCCGGCAGGTCGCAGAATCGGACGTCGACGAACTTGACGTCCTTGTCCGCGATGAACTTCTTGGCCTCGTCGGCGTTCTGGAACATCCAGCTCCTCCTACTCCCGACCGTCGAGCCGGGGTGGTAGTTCGTTCGTGCGGCCAGTGCGGTGGCACACGCTGTCGTCGACCCTAGGGACGGGTGATTTCTCGGGCGTGACCCATTTGTTTCGCACAAGTTAACCGGCCCATCGTCCACCGTAGCCCGGACACACCAGGTCGCCACCCCCGCCCGTCACCGGTCATATGGGTGCGCAGTACCGTGGACGGGTGGACAACAGGCAAGCACTCGGATCGTGGCTCTCCGGACCCCGGTCGGCCATGGAAGAAGCCGGTGCCGAGTTCGGCTACCGGGGCGAGCAGCTCGGTCTGCCGGAGGAGGGGCCGGGCTCGATCGCCCGTCCCGGCCGCCGGCTCGGCGCCCTGGCCGTGGACTGGGGCCTCTGCGTTCTGATCGCATACAGCTTGATCACGGACGGCTACCGGCCCGCCACCAGTAACTGGGCCCTGCTCATCTTCCTCGTGCTGGGCGTCCTGACGGTCGGCACGGTCGGCTCCACCCCGGGCAAGCGCCTCTTCGGCCTGCGCGTGGTCTCCGCCGAGACCGGCACCGTCAACCCGTTGCGCTCCGCGCTGCGCACGGTCCTGCTCTGCCTGGCCGTCCCGGCCCTGATCTGGGACCGCGACGGCCGAGGCCTGCACGACCGGCTGGCCCGCACGGTGGAAGTCCGGATCTGACCACGAAGAGGACGACGGGGGACCACGGAAGACGACGGAAGACGACGACGGGGCGCCCGGAGTGATCCGGGCGCCCCGTCGTCGTCAGAGATGAAGATCAGCGGGACTTCGGGCTGCCGCCCTTCGGCAGGCGCATGCCCTTCGGCATCGGCCCCTTCGGCAGCGGCATGTTGCTCATCAGGTCGCCCATGGCGCGCAGCCGGTCGTTGGTCGCGGTCACCTGAGGGCCCGCCAGCACGCGCGGGAACTTCAGCATGGTGGTGCGCAGCTTCTTCAGCGCGACCTGGCCCTCGCCCGTGCCGACGATCACGTCATGCACCGGGACGTCCGCGACGATGCGGTTCATCTTCTTCTTCTCGGCGGCCAGCAGGGACTTCACCCGGTTCGGGTTGCCCTCGGCCACCAGGACGATGCCGGCCTTGCCGACGGCCCGGTGTACCACGTCCTGGCTGCGGTTCATCGCCACGGCGGGGGTCGTCGTCCACCCGCGGCCGATGTTGTCGAGGACGGCCGCGGCGGCGCCGGGCTGTCCCTCCATCTGACCGAAGGCGGCCCGCTCGGCCCGGCGTCCGAACACGATCGCCGTCGCGAGGAAGGCGAGCAGGAAGCCCAGGATGCCCAGGTAGACCGGGTGGTCGATCAGGAAACCGATCGCGAGAAAGACGCCGAACGTGAGGAGGAAGACACCCGCGAGCACGAGGCCGATCGTCTTGTCGGCCTTGCGGGTCATCTTGTACGTCAGGGCGATCTGCTTCAGTCGCCCGGGGTTAGCGGCGTCCGCCGCGCTGTCACTTCTCGCCATGCCACGAAGTCTACGTGGCCTCGGAAGCGCCTTCGACGGCAGGAGGGGAGGTGCGGGGACGCGTGCGGGGTGCGCAGGGGCGGGTGGGTCGGGAAGTCAGGAACGGGCGGAGGTGACCGCTTCGAGGACGCGCTGCGCCTCGACCCGGTCCTTGGCGCGACGACGGTCCTCCAGCACGGAGGTCCAGGCGTTGCGACGGGCGGTGCGCTGGCCGCTGCTCATGAGCAGCGACTCGACGGCGCGCAGTGCGTCGGTGAAGGTCGGGATCGCGGTGGCGCGAACGGGCGCGGCCTGCATGGTGAACGTCCCCCTCGTAGGGCTTCGGCATGGGTCTACGTGGTGTGATACGAGCGTCACTGATTGGTGTTACCAGTGCGTGACCGACCGGTCAAACGCGAATGAAGCCTTGATGCGGGGGGCCGAAACGCTGACGCGGCCCTGACGTACGCCCTCATCTGCGAGGACGGTCAGGGCCGCGTCATTTCGGTCACTACTGACGAGTAAGTACTAGTGCGTGAATTCACACACTCGGCTTGCGGCCGTACGGCGCAAGGCGGGTGACGTCGCGTCAGACAGCCTGGGTGGCGATGAACGCACCGCGCTTCTCGACGGCCATCTGGTACAGGCGCCCGGCACGGTAGGAGGACCGTACCAGCGGACCCGACATCACGCCGGAGAAGCCGATCTGCTCGGCCTCCTCCTTGAGCTCGACGAACTCGTGCGGCTTCACCCAGCGCTCCACCGGGTGGTGGCGCACGGAGGGCCGCAGGTACTGCGTGATGGTGACCAGCTCACAGCCCGCCTCGTGCAGCTGCCGCAGCGCCTCGCTGACCTCCTCGCGCGTCTCGCCCATGCCGAGGATCAGGTTCGACTTGGTGACCAGCCCGTAGTCGCGGGCGGCCGTGATGACGTTCAGCGAACGCTCGTAACGGAAGCCGGGCCGGATTCGCTTGAAGATCCGCGGGACGGTCTCGACGTTGTGCGCGAAGACCTCGGGCCGTGCGGAGAAGACCTCCGCGAGCTGCTCCGGCACGGCGTTGAAGTCGGGAGCGAGCAGCTCCACCTTCGTGCGCCCCGCCGCCCGCTCGGCGGTCTGGAGGTGGATCTGCCGGACGGTCTCGGCGTAGAGCCACGCCCCGCCGTCCGCCAGGTCGTCCCGGGCCACGCCGGTGATGGTGGCGTAGTTCAGGTCCATCGTGACGACGGACTCGCCGACGCGCCGCGGCTCGTCGCGGTCCAGCGCCTCGGGCTTGCCGGTGTCGATCTGGCAGAAGTCGCAGCGCCGGGTGCACTGGTCGCCGCCGATGAGGAACGTCGCCTCACGGTCCTCCCAGCACTCGTAGATGTTGGGGCAGCCGGCTTCCTGGCAGACGGTGTGCAGCCCCTCGCTCTTCACGAGGTTCTGCATCTTCGTGTACTCGGGACCCATTTTCGCCCGGGTCTTGATCCACTCGGGCTTGCGCTCGATGGGGGTCTGGGCGTTGCGGACCTCCAGGCGCAGCATCTTGCGTCCGTCGGGTGCGACTGCGGACACGACCGGCTCCCTAACGATTGATTCTTCGGCGTGCCCCAGGGTACGCCCGTTGATTTGTCGCCCGACGTCTGCGCCCGCCTGCGCCCGGGCGGGCTGCCTAGACCGGTGTCTTCTCGATCTCGCGCGGCTTGGGCTCGGCGTTCTCGAGGACGTCGCTCAGGTGCCGTTCCACCACGGGCAGCACCTCGGCGATCGTCACGTCCCGGCCGAGCTCGCCCGCGAGCGAGGCGACGCCCGCGTCCCGGATGCCGCACGGGATGATCCGGTCGAACCACTTGTTGTCCGGGTTCACGTTGAGTGCGAAGCCGTGCATCGTGACGCCCTTGGCGACCCGGATGCCGATCTGCGCGAGCTTGCGGTCCTCGCGGCGCTGGCCGGCGTTGGAGGGGGCGTACTCGGGGCCGTTCAGGCGTGGGTCGAACTGGTCGTCCGTGAGGCGGGGGTCGAAGTCCAGCGACAGGCCGCCGAACGACGGGCGCCGCTCCACCGGATCGCCGAGCACCCACACCCCGCTGCGCCCCTCGACCCGAGAGGTCTCCAGGCCGAATTCCGCGCACGTGCGGATCAGGGCGTCCTCCAGCCGTCGCACATGGGCGACGACGTCCACCGGGCGCGGCAGCTTGAGGATCGGGTAGCCCACCAGCTGGCCGGGCCCGTGCCAGGTGATCTTGCCGCCGCGGTCCACGTCCACGACCGGGGTGCCGTCCAGGGGGCGCTCGTCGTCGGCCGTGCGCCGGCCCGCCGTGTAGACCGGGGGGTGTTCGAGGAGCAGCACGGTGTCCGGGGCCTCGTCGGCGAACCGGGCCGCGTGCACACGGCGTTGCTCGTCCCACGCCTCCTGGTACTCGACGGCGTCCTCGCCGAACCCCATCCGGACGAACCGCAACTCGCTCACGGCAAGCGCCTCCCTGGAAAGTCGTCAGGCGCGTAACGCGCCCAAGCCACTGTACGTCCGCGCGTTCCGCGTCAGCCGCACGGCCAATCCTCACACGATCGGATGAATGAACGTGGAGATGTGCGACCGACTGGCTACGCTCCGCTACATTCGCGCCGTTCACGAGGCCAAAAGGGCTGCTCACACCCACCACGGCACTTCAACCGGGCACGTCGGACGCCCGGAAGGCAGGAGACCGCACCGCAGATGACGGAACGACCCGCGCAGCGCAATCCCAACCGCCAGCTCGCCGCGCTCATCGCAGAAGCGGGCTTCTCCAACGCGGGACTGGCCCGTCGCGTCGATCAGCTCGGCCTCGAGCACGGGCTGGATCTCAGATACGACAAGACGTCCGTCACCCGGTGGCTGCGCGGGCAGCAGCCCCGGGGCACCACCCCCGCCCTGATCGCCGAGGTCTTCACCCGGCGCCTGGGCCGTCGCCTCACCGCCCAGGACCTCGGCCTGGACGCCTGCGCCCCCGTCTACGCGGGCCTGGAGTTCGCCGGCACCCCCGAGGAGGCCATCGACATCGTCGGCGGGCTCTGGCGCAAGGACTCCGGCAGCCATGCCGAGCTCCGCAAGATCGCCTTCACCCCGGCCGGGCTCGTCGTGCCGAGCCGCGACTGGCTGATCGGGCGGGCCGACGAGAAGGTCGCCCGCAGCGAACCGCCCGCCCGGGTACCCGTCCAGACCCGCCCGGCGGCCAGGCCCGCCGTGCCCCAGCAGCCCTCGTCGATCCAGCCCACGGCGACACCCGTCCAGGCGACGCCGGGGCTCGCGGCCGTACCCCGGCAGCGCGGTCAGGGCAGCGAGCGCGGCCCCGGCCAGCGGGTCACCGGCGGCGACATCTCCGCGCTCCGCTCGGTCGGCGAGCTCTTCCGCACCCTCGACGACCGGTACGGCGGCGGCCATGCCCGCCAGGCCCTCGTGCGCTACCTGGAACACGAGTGCGAGCCGATGCTGCGCGGCGCCTACGGCGAACAGACCGGCCGCCGCCTCTTCGGCGCCGCCGCCGACCTGACCCGGCTGGCCGGCTGGACGTCCTTCGACATCGCCGCGCACGGCCTGGCCCAGCGCTACTTCGTCCAGGCACTGCGCCTGTCCCAGGCGGCCGCGGACCGGGCGTACGGCTCCTTCGTGCTGGTCACGATGAGCCGCCAGGCCGTGTATCTCGGCCACGGGCGCGAGGCGGTGCAGCTCGCGCGGGTGGCCCAGCAGGGGGTCGGCACGGGCGCCCCGCCCGTCGTGCAGGCGCTGCTGCACTCGGCGGAGGCGCGCGGGCACGGGGTGCTCGGCGAGGTGCGGGCCTCCACCGCCGCGCTCGTCCGGGCCGAACGCGCGCTGGAGGCCGCCAAGGCGGGTGACGAGGTGCCGCACTGGGCCCGCTTCTTCGACGAGGCGCAGCTCGCCGACGAGTTCGGGCACTGCCACCGCGACCTCCAGCAGTTCCGGGCGGCCGCGCAGCACGCGGAACGCTCGCTGCAACTGCGTCCCGCCGCGCATGCCCGCAGCCGCCTGTTCTGCCGCGTCGTCCTCGCCTCGGCCCGCCTCGGCCTCGGCGAGCTCGACCAGGCCTGCCAGCTCGCCGCCGAGGCGGCGGGCCAGGCGGCGGAGATGCGGTCGGTCCGCGCCCTGGAGTACGTCAGGGACTTCGAACGCAGGCTGGAGCCGTACCGCGACGCGGCCCCGGCCCGCACGTACCGCGACAAGGTCGCGGCACTGGGCTGACACCCCCGTCCCTGGGGGCTGACACCCTCCGTCCCTGGGGGCTGACACCCTCCGTCCCTGAGGGCTGACACCCCCCCGTCCCTGGGGGCTGCCGCCCCCGGACCCCCGCTTCGGCCCTGAACGGTCCTCGTCCTCAATCGCCGGACGGGCTGAAGTGCCTTGACGTTGCCTTTTGACTCACCGAGTCGGGTGGAGGGTGGGCATGGGCAGGG
Source organism: Streptomyces sp. NPDC050263 (assembly GCF_040655955.1). Taxonomy (NCBI): domain Bacteria; kingdom Bacillati; phylum Actinomycetota; class Actinomycetes; order Kitasatosporales; family Streptomycetaceae; genus Streptomyces; species Streptomyces sp. NPDC050263. Next base: position 55,751 of record NZ_JBFAKW010000023.1, read on the forward strand.
GGTCTGGGGGCGGAGCCCGCAGGGACGGTGTCGTTCACGCCGCTGCCTGCTCCTGACGGGCCGTCGGCAACGGCTCGGCCGCGTTCAGCGAACCTGCCGCGCGCAGGTCGGAGACGATCGCCGACGCAGCCCGCCGAGCCGAGTGCAACGCCCCCTGCACCGTGCTCGTGTCCCGGTGGTCGCCGCACACGTACAGCCCCGCCAGCAACCGCACCGGGCGCCGCAGATCATGCGGCGCCCGCATCGCCGGCACGGCCTCCGCGGTGTGATGCACGGCCAGCGTCTCCCACCGCGCGGTCGACGTGCCGTACAGCCGGGACAGATGCATGCGCACGGCGGTGTCCACGCCCGGCGGCGGCGTGCCCAGCACCGTGGACGAGATCAGCGCCCGGCCGGCGGGCGCCCGGCTGGGATCGACCTCGCTGACCACCGCCGTGTGCGCGACCGGCCCGCCCCGGTCTGCGTCCAGGAGCAGTGAGGCGCCGGTCTGCGGCGGCTCGTCCGTCGTGTGGTGGACGACCGTCACCGGGTGGAAGTCGGGGACCCGCAGCCCGGGCAGCAGCTCCGCCGCGGTCCGCGCGTCGGTGGCCACCAGGACGGCGCGGCAGCGGAACTCGCCGTGCCCCGCCGTGGTCACCGAGGTGGTGGAGACCGAGGTGACCCGCACCCCGGTGTGCACGGTGCCCGGCGGCAGGGTCCGCGCGAGCAGCTCGGGCAGCACCTCCGCCCCGCCCTCGGGCAGCGACAGCCGGCCCGACGCGAAGGCGCGCAGCGCGAGGTCCGCGCACCGGCTGGACGTGGTGAGGTCCGGGTCGCACAGCAGCGCGGCGAGCAGCGGACGCAGGAACCCGTCGACCGTGCGGGCCGGCAGACCGCGGGCCGCGAGGGCCTGGGCTGCCGGCAACTCCGGGCGGCGCAGCAGCCGTTCGGCCGGGGTGGTCGCGAGCCGGGTGAGCGCGGCGCCCAGCCGGGCCTGGTCCACGGCGGTGCCCAGCGGCGCGCCCGCCCGGACCCTGGGCGGGGCCGTCGGGCGGCCTTGCGCGGGCAGGGAGCCGCCCGCGCGCGGCCGGGGCAGCGCACCCGGCCGGGGAGTGCTCGCCAGAGCGCGTACGGCGTGCAGTGCGCCCCTTGCGCTCCCCGCGCCCGCCTGCGCGCCCGCGCGGTGATGTCGTCCGTCGCTGTGCAGCAGGACCCCCGGCGTGAACGGACGCATGACGAACGCGTCCAGCCCCGGTGTCAGGGCCAGTTCGGGATACGCCGTGGACAGCAGCTGCCCGATGCGGTCGAGCCGGAACCCGTCGATCTTCTCCGTCGCCATGCGGCCGCCCACGTAAGGGGCGGCCTCCAGGACTGCGGTCGTTACTCCTGCGCTGGTCAGCCGGTGCGCGGCGGAGAGTCCGGCGACTCCGGCTCCCACCACGACGACGTCTGCCTGGTACGCGGGCTCAAGCACGTGCCCCTCCTCGAGGTTGCGCGGCCGGTGGAGACGTCATGCCCCCAACAGCCGTCCCGGATACCCGAGTTCGGATCGAGGGTAGGGCCGTGATCGGTCAGGAACAGTCGCGCATGGGCAGGGCACGGTCGCACGGCGGTCGCATGCGGTCACGCGGAGGATCAGGCTGCCCGGATCGCATCCTCGATCCCGGGGAACGCGAAGGTGAACCCGGACTCCAGCAGCCGCTTCGGCACCACCCGCGCGCTGCCCAGCACGTCCCCGGCCATCTCGCCGAGCACCGTCCGCAGCACCGGCGCCGGCACCGCGAACAGCGTCGGCCGGTGCAGCACCCGTCCCATGGCCGCGGTGATCTCACGGTTCGTCAGCGGCTCGGGCGCGGTCAGGTTGAACGGCCCCGACAGGTCGTCGCGGTCGAGGAGATGCCGGATCGCCGCCACCTCGTCGTGCAGCGAGACGTACGACCAGTACTGCCGGCCATCGCCCATCCGCCCCCCGAGCCCGGCCTTGAACAGCGGGAACAGCTTGCCCCAGGCCCCGCCGCCGCGCGCCACGACCAGCCCGGTCCGGGTGAAGACCGTCCGGACGCCCGCGTCCTGGGCCGGCGCCGCGGCCGCCTCCCACTCCACGCACAGCTCCGGCAGGAAACCGCTCCCGGCGGGCGAGCTCTCGTCCACGACCCGCTCGCCCGTCTCGCCGTACCGGCCGATCGCGCTGCCGTTCACGAACACCCGCGGCCGTTCGTCGAGCGAGGCGACGGCCTTCGCCAGCGCCGTGGTGCCGTGCACCCGGCTGTCGTGGATCCGCCGCTTGTACGCGTCGCTCCAGCGCCGGTCGCCGACTCCCGCCCCGGCCAGATTCACCACGGCGCCGCACCCGGCCAGCCCCGCCGTGTCCACCTGCCCCTTCTCGGGGTCCCAGCGCACCTCGTCCGCGCTTCGGGGCGCGTGCCGCACCAGACGGACCACCTCGTGTCCGTCGGCCGTCAGAGACCGCACCAGGGCGCTGCCGATCAGGCCGGACGCGCCGGCCACCGCGATTCGTGTACGTTCCATGCGGTCATCCTGCCCGTCGCGCGGACAAAACCCCGGTGAGACGGTCGCGTCCGCGCCATAGGGTGACGGCCATGCCCGAGTCATCCACGCTTCGCATACGCCCCGCGCTGCCCGCCGACGCCGAGGCGCTCGCCCTGGTCGACCGCCTGACCTGGTCGTACCTGCACGCGGTCACGCCGCGGCCGCAGCCGCCCTACACGCCCTTCTTCGACGAACGCCACACCCCCGAGGACCACTTGGTCGCCGAGACCGCGACCGAGGCAGGGAGCGACGCCCACGTCGTGGGTTACATCCGCCTCGGCTTCCCCACCCCGCTCGCCTGCAACACGCACGTCCGGCAGATCCAGGGTCTCGCCGTGGCCGAGGAGGCGCGCGGCCGGGGCGTGGGCCGCGCGCTCGTCCGCGCGGCCGCCGAGGAGGCCCGCCGCCGCGGCGCCCGCCGCCTCACCCTGCGCGTCCTCGGCCACAACGCCCCCGCCCGGGCGCTCTACGAGGCCGAGGGGTTCACCGTGGAGGGGATCCTCCCGGAGGAGTTCCTGCTCGGCGGCGAGTACGTGGACGACGTCTTCATGGGCCGCTCGCTGTAACTCTCCGGAGATGCTCCGCAGGGCTCACGAACCGGCTCACGAGCTCCCGTGTCCACGGCCTGCGTCGCCTTCGCCGCCCGCTCGGCGTCGCCGGCCACCTCTGCGGCCGTCAGCACGTACCCCGTCTCGTCGTCGGAGGTGGAGCGGGCGAAGACCACGCCGTAGACCCGGCCGTCGGTGGTGAGCAGAGGGCCGCCGGAGTTGCCGGGGCGCACGGTGGAGCGGATCGAGTAGATCTCGCGGGTGACGATCTCGTCGTTGTAGATGTTGCGGCCGGTCGCCTTCACCCGGTTCGCGACCGTGGCCGCCTGGAGGTTCAGGTCGCCGTCCTGCGGATAGCCGGCGACGACCGCGGAGTCCCCGCGCGAGGCGTCGTCGTCGAAGCTCAGGACCGGGGCCTTCAGCTCCGGCACGTACAGCACGGCCACGTCCTTGGCCGGGTCGAAGAGCACCACGCGCGCGTCGTACGACTCGCCCACCCCGCCGATCCGCACGGTCGGGTCGTCGATGCCCGCCACCACGTGCGCGTTGGTCATCACATGCTCGCTCGCGTACACGAAGCCGCTGCCCTCACGGCCCTGGTCGCCCGCGACGCCCTCGATCTTCACCGTGCTCAGCTTGGCCGCGCTGGTCGCGCTCGCCGTGACGCTGTCGCCGGTGGGCTTGGCGACCTCCGCCGTCGACTCGTTCTCGAAGGGGTTGAAGACCTGCGGGAAGCCCGCCTGGGTCAGCGCCGACGTGGCCCGTGAGAACCAGGTGGGCGTGGTGTCCGGCATCGCGTCCTGCACGGCCCCCAGCAGCCGGGAGTCCCGTATCGACGAGGTGACCACCGGCGACGAGGACGCGCCCAGCACGCTCGCCGCCACCCATGCCACGATCAGCACCGCCACCGCGTTCGCCGCCGCCCCGCCGATGCCGTCCGCCACCCTGAGCGGCCCGCGGTCCAGCTCCCGGCGCAGCCGCAGCGCCAGCCGCCCCGCCAGCTCGTGCCCGACCACCGCCGGCACCAGGACCGTGAGGATGGCGGTCACGGTGGCCGCCGTGGTCCCCGGCGTCACCAGATCCATCAGCCAGGGCAGGACCCACACGCCGATCACCGCGCCGCCCACGAACCCGGCCAGCGAGACACAGCCGGCCACCAGCCCACGCCGGTAGCCGGAACCGGCGTAGGCCAGGATCACCAGCGCCAGCAGGATGTCGAGCAGGTCCACACGGCCCCCTTTCTCTCAGATCCCCTAGTACGTGCGGGAAGGGCCCAGTGATCAGCTACCCATCGATCACGCGCGCGAGTGCGGCCAGAACCGGCCACGCACGCGCGTACCTCGAAAAACGTCATGGACCGGGAGGATGGTTCCACCAGGTGGCACAGCGCACATCGCGGGCGCGGCGGAACCGGCCGACAGTAGGTGCATGGGTGCACTCCGAGCGGCCTCCCGCGGTCCGCGGGGAACGCGAGGCCGGCTCCCGGCGAGGACACCGGGCCCGCTTCTCGTGCTCCTGGGCTGTCTGCCGGGGCTCGCCGCCGTCGCCGCCCTGGGGCTGTGCGCGAACGGTGTCGAAGACGCCGTCACGGCCGCGCCGACCCCGCGCGCGATCGCCCGTCCCGCCGTCGCGCACCAGGCGTCCCGGCCGCCCGTCGTGCCCCGCGCCGCCTGGCTGGACGCCCGCACCGGGCGCGCGCAACCGCCCCCGCGCTACGACGACAAGGTCGTCGCCGTCTTCGTCCACCACACCGACTCGCCCAACGACTACGCCTGCGCCGACGCGCCCCGCATCATCCGCCACCTGTACGCGGGCCAGACCGAGGCCCGGGACTGGGACGACATCGGCTACAACTTCCTCGTCGACCGCTGCGGCACCATCTACGAGGGTCGCGCGGGCGGTGTCGACCGCCCCGTCACCGGGGCCCACACCCAGGGCTTCAACCACCGCACCACCGGCATCGCCGCACTCGGCACGTTCACCCACGGCGTCCCCGTGCCGCAGCCGGTGGTCGACGCCATCGCCGCGCTGACCGCCTGGAAACTCGGCCTGTCCGACATCGACCCGCGCACGACCGTCCGGCTCGTCTCCAGCAGCAGCCGCAGCCGGTACGCCTCCGGCGCCGCCGCCACCCTCCCCGCCCTGGCCGGCCACCGGGACGGCTTCATGACCAGCTGCCCCGGCGCCGCGCTCCGCGCGCGCCTCCCCGAGATCCGGGCGACCGCCGCCCGCCTCCAGGGCAGATCGGCCGCCCAGGCACTCACAGGAACGCCTTAGGCGGCGTTCAGGGTTCTCCCATTCCCGCGTCCTACGGTCATGCACAACACAAGCGGTCATGCACCACACAAGCGAAGCAGCAGACCACAGAAGCAGCAGACCAGAGGCGGGGATCATGAACAGCAGTCGTACGCGGTCCGCGGAGACCACCCGGACCACCGATCAGGGCGCGGGCTGGACGAAGGCCGCACGCAGCCCCTGGACCGTGCTCTGCGCCGTCGCGGCGGTCGTCCTGGGCCCGGCGGCGGCCACCGCGTCCGCCCTGGAGCAGGCCAACAACGCGCCCATGCACCACCACCACGCCGTGCGGATCGACCAGACGCAGGCCTACCTCCCGACGGACACCACCCGCCGCAAGCTCGCGCTCTGACCGGCGACCGGGGCTATTCCTTGAAGCGCTGCCACAACCGGGGATACCGCTCGGCCAGCGCCCCCTCGTTCTCGAAGTCGACGGGCGAGCCCTCGGGTTCGGACGGCGGGGGCGGAATGCCCAGATCCGGGGCGACGGTCCCGGTGAGCTGCTCGTAGGCCTCGTCGGCCGCGTAACCGAGTTCCTCGCCGTCCCCGTCGATCTCCTCGTCGAAGTCGTCCAGCAGGTCGGCGAGCGAGTCCGGGTCGGCGTGCAGAGCGCCCTCGAAGACCTCCCGGCCCTGTCCGATCAGCCAGCACCGGAAGAAGTCGAACGCGTCGTCGCTCGCCCCGTCCAGAAGCAGCCAGGCGGCGCCCCACAGGTCCCAGCGGTACGCGCGGTTGTAGCGGGACTCGAAGTGCCGGGCGAAGTCGAGCACGGACTCCGGGTCCAGCCGGAGCAGCCGCTCCACGAGCAGGTCGGCCTGCTCCTCGGGGTCACCCTCGGCCGCCTCGCGGGAGGCGTCCACCAGCTCCCAGAACTCCGTCTCGTCCATCACGCGTCCAGCATCGTGCCTCAAGGTGCGCGACGCACCCGGAGTGGCGGGTATTCCAGGGCGTTCGACGGGAATGTGGCCGGGATGTCGCCGGGAACGTCACGCCCCCCGGTGACCGTACAGCGCCGTCAGCCGCACCGCGTCCGCGGCGAACCGCTCCCTGAGCGCGGCCGGGGCGAGCACCTCGGCCTCCGGCCCCAGTGCCGTCAGCTGCGTATACGCCACGTCCTCGGACTCGACCCGCAGGGTGACGGTCGTCCAGCCGCGCTCGTCCGGCTGCCCGGCCCCCGCGAGCGCGTCCCGCGCGGCCACCGGGTCCACGGCGTGGGGCAGGGCGCGCACGCCCGCCGCCGAGAGCCGCACGATCGTCTCGGCCCGCAGGATCGACCGTGCGAACCGCTCGGCCTGCTCGGCCCAGAATCCGGGCAGATCGAAGTCCACATCTCGGCTGAAACGATCCTTTAGACGCGCGGCCGTTTCTGCCCCGTCTGTCCCGTCCGCCGCATCGGCCGGATCGATCGCCTCGAAGGCCACGAACCGGTCGATGCGATACGTGCGGAACGTCCCGGCCTCCCGCACCCGGGCGCAGAGATACCAGACGCCCGCCTTCAGCACGAGCCCGTACGGCTCCAACTCCCGCTCGACCTCGCCGTCCCCGCGCCGGTAACGCGCCCGGACGCACCGGTCGTCCCAGACCGCGTCCGCGATCACCGTCAGCAGCGGCGGCGCCTCCGGCTCGCGGAACCAGGCGGGCGCGTCCAGATGGAACCGCTGCGCCGCCGCACGCGGCGCGTCCCGCAGGGAGGGCAGCAGGGCCGCCGACAGCTTCAGCCGCGCGGCCGAGGCGATGTCCTCCAGGCCCATCTCGCGCAGCGCCCCCGGCACCCCGCTCAGGAACAGCGCCTCCGCCTCACCGCGCGCGAGGCCGGTCAGCCGCGTCCGGTACCCGCCGACGAGCCGGTACCCGCCGGTGCGCCCCCGCTCGGCGTACACCGGCACACCCGCCTCCGACAGCGCCTGCGCATCCCGCGTGACCGTACGCTCCGACACCTCCAACTCCCGAGCCAGCTCGGCACCGGTCATGGTCGGCCGGTTCTGGAGCAGCAACACCATTTTGATGAGACGGGCAGCACGCATGCGCTCATATTGCCGGGTGGCGGGGTCGCTCGGTCGGGTGCGGGCGGAGGAGGGCCGAACGCGCAGTTCCCCGCGCCCTCAGGGGCGCGGGGAACTGCGCGATCAACCACAGCGGGGTCGCGGTCGAGCTACAGCCCGTACTTCTCCCGGGCTTCCTTGACCGCCGTCGCCTTGACCTCGCCGCGGCGGGCCAGCTGGGCGAGGGCCGCGACGACGATCGACTGCGCGTCGACGCCGAAGTGGCGGCGGGCCGCCTCACGGGTGTCGGAGAGGCCGAAGCCGTCCGCGCCCAGCGAGGAGTAGTCCTGCTCGACCCACTGCGCGATCTGGTCCGGGACCTGGCGCATGTAGTCGGAGACCGCGAGGACCGGGCCCTCGGCGCCCTGGAGCGCCCGACGGACGTACGGCACGCGCTCCTCGCCGCGCAGCAGGGCCGCGTCGGCCTCCAGCGCGTCGCGCCGCAGCTCGGTCCACGACGTCGCCGACCACACGTCGGCGGCGACGCCCCACTCCTCGGCGAGCAGCCGCTGCGCCTCGAGGGCCCAGTGGATCGCCGTGCCCGAGCCGAGCAGCTGGATGCGCGGGGCGTTGGCCGCCGCCACGTTCACGCCCGCCGACTCCGCCGTGTTGAAGCGGTACAGGCCCTTGACGATGCCCTCGTCGACACCGGCGACCGACGGCTTCGCGGGCTGCGGGATCGGCTCGTTGTAGACGGTCAGGTAGTAGAAGACGTTCTGGTCCTCGCCCGGGGCGGCCTCGCCGTACATCCGGCGCAGACCCTCCTTGACGATGGCCGCGACCTCGTAGGCGAACGCCGGGTCGTACGACAGGGCGGCCGGGTTGGTCGCGGCGATGACCGGGGAGTGGCCGTCGGCGTGCTGGAGGCCCTCGCCCGTCAGGGTCGTCCGGCCGGCCGTCGCGCCGACGAGGAAGCCGCGGCCGAGCTGGTCGCCGAGCTGCCACATCTGGTCGGCCGTGCGCTGCCAGCCGAACATCGAGTAGAAGATGTAGAACGGGATCATCGCCTCGCCGTGCGTGGAGTACGCGGTGGAAGCGGCGATGAAGTCGGCCATCGAACCGGCCTCGGTGATCCCCTCGTTGAGGATCTGGCCGTTCTTGGCCTCCTTGTAGTACATCAGCTGGTCACGGTCGACCGGCTCGTACGTCTGGCCCTTGGGGGAGTAGATCCCGAGCGAGGGGAACAGGCTCTCCATGCCGAAGGTGCGCGCCTCGTCCGGGACGATCGGCACCCACCGCCTGCCCGACTCCTTGTCGCGGACCAGGTCCTTGACGAGCCGGACGAAGGCCATGGTCGTCGCCACGTTCTGCGAGCCCGAGCCCTTGTCGAAGGAGGCGAACGCCTTCTCGGCCGGGGCGGGCAGCGGGGCCGGCGCGTGCGTACGGCGGGCCGGGGCCGGGCCGCCCAGCGCCGCGCGGCGCTCCTGGAGGTAGCGGACCTCGGCGGAGTCGGCGCCGGGGTGGCCGTAGGGCACCACGCCGTCGACGAAGTCGCTGTCCTTGATCGGCAGCTCGAGAAGATCACGCATCGTCTTGAACTCGTCCACCGTCAGCTTCTTCATCTGGTGGTTGGCGTTCTTCGACGCGAAGCCCTGGCCGAGGGTGTGCCCCTTGACCGTCTGGGCCAGGATCACCGTCGGCGCTCCCTTGAACTCGACCGCGGCCTTGTAGGCGGCGTACACCTTGCGCGCCTCGTGACCGCCGCGGGAGAGGTGGAAGCACTCGAGGATCTTGTCGTCGCTCAGCAGCTTCGCCATCTCGACGAGCGCCGGGTCCTTGCCGAAGAAGTCCTGGCGGATGTAGGCCGCGTCGCGCGTCTGGTACGTCTGCACCTGGGCGTCGGGAACCTCGCGCAGGCGTCGTACCAGCGCGCCGGTGGTGTCGAGCGCGAACAGCTCGTCCCACGCACCGCCCCACAGCGTCTTGATGACGTTCCAGCCGGCGCCGCGGAACTGGGCCTCCAGCTCCTGCACGATCTTGAAGTTCGCGCGGACCGGGCCGTCGAGGCGCTGGAGGTTGCAGTTGATGACGAAGGTCAGGTTGTCCAGACCCTCGCGGGAGGCGAGCGCCAGGGCCGCCGTCGACTCGGGCTCGTCCATCTCGCCGTCGCCGAGGAACGCCCAGACGTGGGACGCCGAGACGTCCTTGATGGCGCGGTTGGTGAGATAGCGGTTGAAGCGCGCCTGGTAGATGGCCGACAGCGGGCCGAGGCCCATCGACACCGTCGGGAACTCCCACAGCCAGGGCAGGCGGCGGGGGTGCGGGTACGACGGGAGGCCGTTGCCGCCCGCCTCCTGACGGAAGTGGTCGAGGTGCTGCTCGGTCAGCCGGCCGTCGAGGAAGGCGCGGGCGTAGATGCCGGGGGAGGCGTGGCCCTGGATGTAGAGCTGGTCGCCCGAGCCGTCGGCCTCCTTGCCCTTGAAGAAGTGGTTGAAGCCGGTCTCGTAGAGCCAGGCGGCCGAGGCGAAGGTGGCGATGTGGCCGCCGACGCCGTGTTTGCTGCCGCGGGACACCATCGCGGCCGCGTTCCAGCGGTTCCACGCGGTGATCTTCCGCTCCAGCTCCGCGTCACCGGGCTCGGCGGGCTCGGCGGCGGTCGGGATGGTGTTGACGTAGTCCGTCTCGAGCAGCTTGGGCAGCGCGATGCCGTTGCCCTCGGCACGCTCCAGCGTGCGGCGCATCAGGTATGCCGCGCGGTGCGGCCCGGCCGCCTTGGCGACCGCGTCCAGCGAGGCCTGCCATTCGGCGGTCTCCTCCGGGTCCCGGTCGGGGAGCTGGTCGAGCGCGCTCGGCTGGATGGCGTTGGGGTCGGTCATGTCGCCGCCTTCCTCAGTCGAAGGGGGTTCCCTCAGGGGTTAAGGGTTCGGGGTTGCCCTTGGTCTTTGGCAGGACAGGGCGTGGGGCTTCGGTGCGGTGTCGTTTTACGACTCCGCCTGCGGCCCATCGGCGACAATAACTCCCTGATCGATGATCGATCAAAGGGTTCCGGGCAAAACTTTTCGATTGCGAGAAAGTAGGCACGGGGTGCCTTTCGGGCGGGCACCGGGTGCCTTGATTTCCAGCCGTTTTCGCAGGTGAGCGGGGGCGTGCTCGGGGGAGTGCGGGGGGCAGGGCGCAGGGCGGGGGGGCGACCGCGTCAGGCCCTCGGCGCGCACCCCAGAACGTGTGCCTTCACCAACTCGGCGATCCGCGGGTCCCGCCGCTTGAACGCCGCCACCAGCTCCTCGTGCTCCTCGGCGTACGACTGCTGACGCGTCCCCAGCCAGCGGATCGACAGCGCCGTGAACACCTCGATGCCGAGCCCCTCCCAGGTGTGCAGCAGCACCGAGTTGCCGGCCGCCCGCACCAGCTCCCGGTGGAAGCCCACCGTGTGCCGCACCTGGGCCGTGCCGTCCGCCGCGCGGTCCGCCTCGTACAGCGCCGCGACATGCGGCTCCAGGGCCGAGCAGTCCTCGGCGAGCGCCTGGGCGGCCAGCTCCGCCGCGATCGCCTCCAGACCGGCCCGGACCGGGTAGCTCTCCTCCAGGTCGGCCGCGGTCAGGTTCCGCACCCGCACGCCCTTGTTCGGCGCGGACTCGATCAACCGCAGCGACTCCAGCTCGCGCAGCGCCTCGCGCACCGGCGTCTGGCTGACCTCCAGCTCGGTGGCGATCCGCCGCTCCACGATCCGCTCGCCCGGCTTCCAGCGCCCGCTGACGATCCCCTCCACGATGTGCTCGCGGATCTGCTCGCGCAGCGAGTGGACGACGGGCGCGGTCATGAGTGCTCCTTAAAGAGGGGCCGCCCATGGGCCCGGGGGCGTTCGACGTTTAGACAATACGGCCGTGAGCGCCTTCCCGACGGGCACGCGGGGACGCTTTTACGCAGGTGAGACGAGACTTACATGACCATGGCGGGGCCCGCCCGAGGTGCGTGGGCAGGCTCCGCCGTGGGTGCAGGGGCTCGTCAGAGGTCGAGAGTCGCGCGGAGCGCCTCGTCGATGAGGGCCAGCTGGTCCGGGCCGATGTTGCCGTGTGGGGTGCCGGTGTCGAACCGGGCGGCACTGAGCTGGAGCAGGTTGACGGCGACGACCGACGCCGAGATGGGCGCGGTGAGGCGCACGCTCATCGCCGTGTCGGGGTGCGAGGCCGGGGCGTGCACCACCAGAACGACCACGGCCCCGTACGCGTCGGCGAGCCCGTCGAGGCTGACGACGAGCACCGTGCGGACGCCTTTGCCGGTGTCGACGTCCCACACGTCCCCCCTGCGGATGCTCACAGTGCGTCGCCCTCGCCGTCGAGGTCGAGCGTCCCGAGCGCGGCCAGTCTGCGGGCGGCGTCCAACGTCATCTGGCGACGTACGGCCTTCAGTATGTAGTCGTTGAGCGAGGGGGCGTCGGCGGCGGCGTCACGCAGCGCCTTGTCCATGGAGTCCGGGATGCGCAAGGTGATGGCACTCATGACGTCAAATGTAGTGGCAGGAGTGCCGTCAATGGAGCTGATCGTCGAAATTCGGAAAGCGTGAGCCCCCGCCCGGAGAATCCGGACGGGGGCTCACGTCGCACGACCAGGGAGTTACAGCCCGAGCTCGACCTCGAACTCGCCGGCCTCCAGGATCGCCTTGACCGCGGTCAGGTAACGGGCCGCGTCGGCGCCGTCGACCAGACGGTGGTCGTAGGACAGGGTCAGGTACGTCATGTCGCGGACGCCGATGACCGTGCCCTCCTCCGTCTCGATGACGGCCGGACGCTTGACCGTGGCGCCGATGCCGAGGATCGCGACCTGGTTCGGCGGCACGATGATCGTGTCGAAGAGCGCGCCGCGCGAACCGGTGTTGGAGATGGTGAAGGTCGCGCCGGACAGCTCGTCCGGGGTGATCTTGTTGGCGCGGACCTTGCCCGCCAGGTCGGCCGTGGCCTTGGCGATGCCGGCGATGTTCAGGTCGCCCGCGTGCTTGATGACCGGGGTCATCAGGCCCTTCTCCGAGTCCACCGCGATACCGATGCTCTCGGTGTCGAAGTAGGTGATCGTGCCCTCGTCCACGTTGATCCGGGCGTTGACGGCCGGGTGGGCCTTCAGCGCCTGGGCCGCCGCCTTCACGAAGAACGGCATCGGGGAGAGCTTGACGCCCTCACGCGCCGCGAAGGAGTCCTTCGCCTGCGCGCGGAGCCGCATCAGCCGGGTGATGTCGACCTCGACGACCGACGACAGCTGCGCCTGCTCGTGCAGCGCCTTGACCATGTTGTCGCCGATGACCTTGCGGATGCGGGGCATCTTGACGGTCTGGCCGCGCAGCGGGGAGGCCTCGAGCTTCGGGGTCTTCTTCGCGGCGACCGGGGCGGCGGTGACCGGAGCCGGGGCAGCGGCGGCGGCCTTCGCGGCCTCGGCGGCGGCGAGGACGTCCTGCTTGCGGATCCGACCGCCGACGCCGGTGCCCTTGACGGAGCCCAGGTCGACGCCGTTCTCCGCGGCGAGCTTGCGCACCAGCGGGGTCACGTACGCACCCTCGTCGGTGTCCTGCGCGGCGGGCGCGGGCGCGACCGGAGCGGCCGGGGCGACCGGAGCCGGAGCCACCGGCGCGGGGGCCGGGGCGGCGGCGACCGGGGCCGGGGCGGGAGCCGGTGCGGCGGGTGCGACCGGAGCAGGCGCCGGGGCAGCGGCGACGGGCGCCGGAGCCGGGGCCGCGGGGGCCGGAGCAGCCGCCGGAGCGGCGCCCGGGGCGCCGATGACGGCGAGCTTGGCGCCGACCTCGGCGGTCTCGTCCTCGGCGACGGTGATCTCGAGCAGCACACCGGAGGTGGGCGCCGGGATCTCGGTGTCGACCTTGTCCGTGGAGACCTCGAGCAGCGGCTCGTCGGCCTCGACGCTGTCGCCGACCGACTTCAGCCAGCGGGTGACGGTGCCCTCGGTGACGGACTCGCCGAGCGCGGGCAGGACCACGTCCGTGCCGGACGCGGCGCCCGCGGGGGCGGCGGCCGGAGCCGGAGCGGCGGGGGCCGGGGCCGGTGCGGCGGGCGCCTCGGCCACGGGAGCCGGAGCCGGGGCCGGAGCCGCGACGGGCTCGGCGGCCGGGGCGGGGGCGGCAGCGGGGGCCCCGGTGCCGTCGTCGATGACGGCCAGCTCGGCGCCGACCTCGACCGTCTCGTCCTCGGCGACCTTGATGGAGGCCAGGATGCCGGCGGCGGGGGAGGGGATCTCGGTGTCGACCTTGTCGGTCGACACCTCGAGCAGCGGCTCGTCGGCCTCTACGCGCTCACCCTCGGCCTTCAGCCAGCGGGTGACAGTGCCCTCGGTGACGCTCTCGCCGAGCGCCGGAAGGGTTACGGAAACCGCCATGGTTTCGGTTGCTCCTAACGAATTGCGGAAGTCTGAGTCGTCGCTTCGTCGACCGAGGGTCAGTCGTGCGAGTGCAGCGGCTTGCCCGCCAGGGCCAGGTGGGCCTCGCCGAGCGCCTCGTTCTGCGTCGGGTGGGCGTGGATGAGCTGCGCGACCTCGGCCGGCAGCGCCTCCCAGTTGTAGATCAGCTGGGCTTCGCCGACCTGCTCGCCCATGCGGTCGCCGACCATGTGGACGCCGACCACGGCGCCGTCCTTGACCTGGACGAGCTTGATCTCGCCCGCGGTGTTCAGGATCTTGCTCTTGCCGTTGCCCGCGAGGTTGTACTTCAGAGCGACGACCTTGTCCGCGCCGTAGATCTCCTTGGCCTTGGCCTCGGTGATGCCCACGGAGGCGACCTCGGGGTGGCAGTACGTCACCCGCGGGACGCCGTCGTAGTCGATCGGGACGACCTTCAGACCGGCCAGCCGCTCCGCTACCAGCATGCCCTCGGCGAAGCCGACGTGCGCGAGCTGGAGCGTCGGGACCAGGTCGCCGACGGCGGAGACGGTCGGGACGTTGGTGCGCATGTACTCGTCGACCAGGACATAGCCGCGGTCCGTCGCGACGCCCTGCTCCTCGTAGCCCAGACCGGCGGAGACGGGCCCGCGGCCCACCGCGACCAGCAGGACCTCGGCCTCGAACTCCTTGCCGTCGGCCAGGGTGACCTTGACGCCGTCGGCGGTGTACTCGGCCTTCGAGAAGAAGGTGCCCAGGTTGAACTTGATGCCGCGCTTGCGGAACGCGCGCTCAAGAAGCTTGGAGGAGTTCTCGTCCTCGACCGGCACGAGGTGCTTCAGACCCTCGATGACCGTGACGTCGGAGCCGAAGGACTTCCACGCCGAGGCGAACTCGACGCCGATGACGCCGCCGCCCAGGATGATCGCGGACTTCGGCACCCGGTCCAGGACCAGGGCGTGGTCGGAGGAGATGATCCGGTTGCCGTCGATCTCCAGACCCGGCAGCGACTTCGGCACGGAGCCGGTCGCCAGCAGGACGTGGCGGCCCTGGACGCGCTGCCCGTTCACGTCGACGGAGGTGGGGGAGGACAGTCGGCCCTCACCCTCGATGTACGTCACCTTGCGCGACGCGATGAGCCCCTGGAGCCCCTTGTACAGGCCGGCGATGACACCGTCCTTGTACTTGTGGACGGCAGGGACGTCGATGCCCTCGAAGGTGGCCTTGACGCCGAACTGCTCGCTCTCGCGGGCCTGGTCGGCGATCTCGCCCGCGTGGAGCAGGGCCTTGGTGGGGATGCAACCCCGGTGCAGGCAGGTGCCGCCGACCTTGTCCTTCTCGATCAGGGCGACGTCAAGCCCCAGCTGGGCCCCGCGCAGCGCCGCGGCGTAACCGCCACTGCCACCGCCGAGGATCACTAGGTCGAAAACGGTGCTGGCGTCGTTCGCCACGTCACGTCCTCCATGCATGTGCGCCGTACGCCGGTCGTCGCTGACCGGGCGGCGGCTGGTGTCCGGCCGCTCTTTCTTCGGCCCTGTGGTGGGGGCCCTGTCCTGCCGAGCCCCATCTTCGCACCTGCAGAAGACGAACGAGACGCCGGGCCGGGGTGTGAGACACCCCACGCTCACTTGTGACGGACGTGAGGGGACGTGCCCCAGGGGCGCGGGGAACCGCGCGACCAGCCACACACGGCCCGCACCCGCCACACGGACGGACGGACCCGGGTGATCAGGCGCACAGTCCCCGCACCCACCGCGACTAACCGAGATCGCCCGCGGCGGTCAGCTCCGCAAGCCGCACCAGCGTCCGCACCGCCGTACCCGTACCGCCCTTGGGCGTGTACCCGAACGGCCCGCCCTCGTTGAACGCGGGCCCGGCGATGTCCAGATGCGCCCAGGTGACCCCCTCGCCCACGAACTCGCGCAGGAAGAGCCCGGCCACCAGGCCGCCGCCCATCCGCTCGCCCATGTTCGCGAGGTCGGCGACGGTCGAGTCCATGCCCTTGCGCAGGTGCTCCGGCAGCGGCATCGGCCACGCGGGCTCGCCGACCTCCTCGGCGGCCTCGTGCAGCGCGGAGCGGAACGCGTCGTCGTTCGCCATGATCCCGAAGGTCCGGCTGCCCAGCGCCAGCATCATCGCGCCGGTCAGGGTCGCGACGTCCACGATCGCGTCCGGCTTCTCCTGGGAGGCCGCCCACAGCGCGTCCGCCAGGACCAGCCGGCCCTCGGCGTCGGTGTTGAGGACCTCGACCGTC
Source organism: Streptomyces sp. NPDC050263 (assembly GCF_040655955.1). Classification (NCBI taxonomy): domain Bacteria; kingdom Bacillati; phylum Actinomycetota; class Actinomycetes; order Kitasatosporales; family Streptomycetaceae; genus Streptomyces; species Streptomyces sp. NPDC050263. The sequence continues at coordinate 71,730 of NZ_JBFAKW010000023.1, forward strand.
TTGCCGCTGTACATGCGCAGCACGTCACCCGGACGCGTGGCGGAGCCCGACGGCATGTTCTCGGCGAGCGCCAGCCACCCGGTGACGTTCACCTCCAGGCCGAGCCGCGCGGCGGCGACGACCGCGGCGAAGACCGCCGCCGCGCCGCTCATGTCGCACTTCATCGTCTCGTTGTGCCCGGCCGGCTTCAGCGAGATGCCGCCCGAGTCGTAGGTGATGCCCTTGCCGACGAGGGCGAGGTGCTTCTTCGCCTTGGCGGACGTGTACGACAGCTTCACCAGGCGGGGGGCCGACGCCGAGCCGGAGCCGACGCCCAGGATGCCGCCGTAGCCGCCCTTGGCGAGGGCCTTCTCGTCGAGCACCTGCACCTTGATGCCGTGCTCCTTGGCCGCCGTCTGGGCCAGCGTGGCGAACACCTCGGGGTTGAGGTCGTTCGGCGGCATGTTGATCAGGTCGCGGGCGCGGTTGAGCTCCTCGCCGACGGCGGCGGCGCGCAGCAGCGCGGCCTTGTGGGCGGCGTCGCGCGGCTTGCCGCCGAGCAGGGAGGCCTCGGCGAGCGGAGCCTTGCCGTTCTTGGCCTTGGCGTCGCCGCCGTTCTGCTTGTAGGCGTCGAAGGCGTACGCGCCGAGCACCACGCCCTCGCCGATCGCGCCGATGTCGGCGGCGTCGGTCACCGGCAGGGCGAAGGCGGCCTTCTTGGAGCCGGTGAGGGCACGGGCGGCCACACCGGCCGCCCGGCGCAGCGCCTCGCCGTCGAAGGAGGCGTCCTTCTCGGGCTCGGCGCCGAGGCCCACCGCGAGCACGAGCGGCGCCTTGAAGCCGGCCGGGGCGGGCAGCTTCGTCAGCTCGCCCTCGGCCCCTGCGGCGCCGAGGGTTTCCAGGACTGCGGCGAGTCGGCCGTCGTAGGCCTTGTCGACGGCTTCGGCGCCTGGGGCAACGATCGGGCCCTTCGCGCCCTTGGCGACACCGATCACGATCGCGTCGGCCCGGAGGCCGGGCGCCGCGGCGGTGCTGAGAGTGAGAGCAGTCACGGTGGTGAAATCTCGCTTCCGATGTGGAGTTGCTGTGGCCGGAGTGTGTGGGTCGACCGGGCCCGAAAGCCGACCCTAGATCCGGGTCATGGGTGCGGTCGCATCCGGGGGGTCTGCCTCACCGGCGCGGCGAACCGGCTGGGCGAATCCCGCAATGAGCGTACGCGTGCGTGTGCGTTGGCCCATGCACGCGAGTGTTCACCTGTCGGTGGCGTCGTAGCCACTTCTGGATGCTCGCACTCCATGAACTGGGTCACACTCGCCGGGTTCCGGCATGGGCGATCATGCTGGGGTCCGTTGCCGCACCCCCTGGAGTCCTTCCGGTGAGACGCCCCATCCCGCTGCTGCCCCTCCTCGCCCTGCTGCTCGCGGGCTGTGCCACCGCACCGGACGACGAAGCAGGTGAAACAGGAGAAACGAGGGAAACGAGGGAGGCCGGCGAAGCGAATCTCTGGCAGCCGGCCCCCGGCATCGGCTGGCAGTGGCAGCTCAGCGGACGCCTGGACACCTCCGTCGACGTGCCCGTCTACGACATCGACGGCTTCGACCAGACCGAGGCCACGGTCGCCGGCCTGCACAAGGACGGCCGCAAGGTCATCTGCTACCTCTCCGCCGGCGCCTGGGAGGACTGGCGGCCCGACGCCGACGACTTCCCCGAGTCGGTGATCGGCAAGGGCAACGGCTGGGAGGGCGAGCGCTGGCTCGACATCCGCCAGGTCGACATCCTCGAACCCCTCATGGCGGCCCGCCTCGACATGTGCCGCGACAAGGGCTTCGACGCGGTCGAGCCGGACAACATGGACGGCTACAAGAACACCACCGGCTTCCCCGTCAAGGCCGCCGACCAGCTCCGCTACAACCGCCTCATCGCCCAACTCGCCCACGACCGGGGCATGTCGGTCGGCCTGAAGAACGACCTCGACCAGATCCCCGAACTCGTCGACGACTTCGACTTCGCGGTCAACGAACAGTGCGCCCAGTACGACGAGTGCGCGGACCTGACCCCCTTCATCGAGGCGGGCAAGGCCGTCTTCCACGTCGAGTACGAACTGCCCACGAGCGACTTCTGCGCCGACTCCCGGCGTCTGCGCTTGAGTTCGCTGCTGAAGAAGTACGAACTGGGCGTCTGGCGCGAGGCCTGTTAGGGCCTGTCCGGCGGATCAAGTCGGAGGAAAGCAACGGTGACCGATCAGCGCGGGTGAGCGGGGTCATGGGGTCCCCCCTCTGGGGGAGGGCGGGCCGGCCCCCGCGTCTGCGGCATGATCCGCCGGACAGGCTCTGAGGCAGGCGTCAGCCGAGCAGAGCCAGTGCCACGAGGGCGGTGGTCGCCGCCGTCTCCGCGAGACCGCCGAAGACGTCCCCGGTGACGCCGCCGAAACGGCGGGTGCAGTGCCGCAGGAGCAGTTCGGCGGCGGCGAGCGCGGCGAGGACCGCGAGCGCCGGCCGGACGGCGTCGTACGGCTCGAAGACCGGCGGCGCCTCGATCGGCCCGAGCACGGCGTAGACGTGGGGCTCGTACGGTCCGAAGCACCCGCCCGCGCCCGCGGCCGCCAGCAGGACGGCGGCCGCGACGAGCACCGCGCCCCGCACCGGGACCACCCCGGCGACCGCCGCCCCCAGCCCCTCCGGCCGCGCGGCCGGCACCCCTGCGCGGGCCGCCAGGGTCAGCGCCAGGCGGGCGGCGGCCGCCGAGACGACCGCGGCCACCGCGCCCAGCGCCCAGGACTCGTCGTAGAGCTGCGTCAGCGCCGCCACCTGCGCGAGCAGCACGAGAACGAGCGTGAGCACGCCGAACGGCCCGATGTCCGACTGCTTCATGATCCGCAGAGCGTCCTCGGCGGGCTTGCCGCTGCCCAGGCCGTCCGCGGTGTCCGCGAGCCCGTCGAGGTGCAGACCGCGGGTGAGGACGGCGGGCACGGCGGCGGACGCGACGGCGGCGAGCAGCGTGCTCGCGCCCAGGTGGAGCAGCCCCAGCCCCAGTCCGGCCGCGCAGCCGCCGACGACCAGCCCGACCAGGGGGGCGGCCAGCATGCCCCCGCGCGCGGCCGGACGGTCCCAGCGGGTCACCCGGACCGGGAGCACCGTCAGGGTGCCGAAGGCGAAGCGGAGGCCGTCGAGCGGCGAGGTCGTGGACACCGCGGCAGAGTAGCCCGGACGCCCCGTCCGCCGGGCAGCCCGCCCCCGGCCCCGGAAGACTTGTCGACATGGGCGACTGGCTGCAGCGCAACATCGTCGAACCGGGCAAGCTCCCGCTGCTGCTCGCGCTGACCGCGTTGGTGCTCACCTTCCTGATCACCCGGGTCATCACGCGGCTCATCCGGGCGGGCAAGGGGCCCTTCGGCAACATCAGCAGCGCCGGCGGAGTGCACATCCACCACGTGGTCCCGGGCGTCGTGCTGACCGTCGCGGGCGGCTTCGGCGCGGTGGCGAGCGGCCGGCACGGCTTCGGGGCGAACGCCTTCGCGGTGGTCTTCGGCATCGGCGCGGGCCTCGTCCTGGACGAGTTCGCGCTGATCCTGCACCTGGACGACGTGTACTGGACGGAGGCGGGCCGCAAGAGCGTGGAGGCCGTGGTCCTGACGGCGGCGCTGGTCGGACTGCTGCTGGTGGGCTTCTCGCCGTTCGGCGTCAACGACATGAGCCAGGACGAGCTCCAGGACCGGGGCAGCGTCCTCTCGACGGTCGTGGTCAACTTCCTGTTCTCGCTGGCCGTGCTGAGCAAGGGCAAGGCCCAGATGGCCGTCTTCAGCGTGTTCATCCCGTTCCTCGGCCTCGTGGGCCTGGTGCGGCTGGCCCGGCCCGACTCGCCGTGGGCCCGGCGCTTCTACCGGCGGCGGCCACGCGCGCGTGCGAGGGCGCTGCTGCGGGCCTACCGGCACGATCGACGGTGGATCGGCCCGCGCCGGGCGGTGGGGGACTGGCTGGGCGGGAAGACGACCGCGGAGCTCGCCCGGTCCGCCGAGTCCGCCGAGTCCGCCGAGCGGAAGTGAAGGCGCTGCAACGGCGCCTCAACGGCGCCTGACCGGCGCCTCCGGGGACGGACGCGCCTGCCCCTCGACCGCCCGCACCCGTCCCGCCACCGCGCACAGCGCCAGCACCGCCGCGATCGCCGCCAAGTGCTCCTTGCCCGCCAGGTTGTTCTTCAGCAGGACCTCCACCACTATCGCGACGATCACCGCCGCCGCCGTCGCATACGCGCGATACCGCCAGCCCAGGAAGACCGCGAGGCCGACCACCGCCGCCGACGGGCCGGTGTCCACCACCAGGGCGTCGGAGGCGGGCAGCCGGTCGAGGGCGATGCCCACGCGCGCGTAGAGCGTGCCCGCGAGGGTGGCGGCGTAGGCGATGACGAAGGTGCGCCACCAGCCCAGGCAGAGCTCCGCGATCCCGAACACCAGCAGGATCTGCGCGAGCGCACCCCAGACCGGCAGGTCCAGCGCGGGGACGAACAGCGACAGCGGGGTGCGCAGCAGCGCGAGCCACAGGGGGTCCTCGGCCCGTACCGCCCCGAGGTCCTGGACCGGCCGATAGCCCCACGCCTGGTTCTGCGCGATCTGCGTGACCGCCGTCAGACACACCGCCCCGAGCGTCATCGGGACCGCCCGCCACCGCCGCTCCACCAGGGGCTCGTGTACGGCCTCGTACAGCGGCCCCCATTCGGCGCGGGCCCGGCGGGCGATCCGCCTCACGGCAGGAACCCCTCCGCCCGGGCGGACGCGATGCCGATGCGGGGCAGGTCCGCGCTCTTCTCGAAGAGCAGGAACCGGGGCTCCCAGATGGGCCGGTACTTGGCGTTGGCGCGGTACAGCGACTCGAGTTGCCACCAGCGCGAGACGAAGCTGAGCAGCGACCGCCACAGCCGCAGCACCGGCCCGGCGCCGAGCCGCGCGCCCCGCTCGAAGACCGAGCGGAACACGGCGAAGTTCAGCGAGACCTGCGTGATCGCCTCCCGGCCGTCCCGGTCGGCACGGCCGTCCCGGGCGCGCAGCAGCAGCTCGATGACCATGAACTCCATCAGGCCGTTGTCGCAGTCCCGGTCCCGCCGCATCAGGTCCAGCGAGAGCCCGTGCGGGCCCCACGGCACGAAGGAGAGCAGCGCCCGCAGTTCACCGCCGGCGTCGTGGCACTCCAGCAGCACGCAGCGCCCGTCCTGCGGGTCCCCGAGCCGGCCCAGCGCCATGCTGAACCCGCGCTCGGTGGCCCCGTCGCGCCAGTCGTCGGCCCGCCGCAGCAGGTACGCCAACTCGTCGCCGAAGACGTCCTCGTGGCGACGGACGCGCACCGTGTACCCGGCCCGCCGGACCCTGTTGTACGCCTGCCGGACGGTCCGCATGGCGCGTCCTTCGAGGGTGAACTCGGCGACCTCGACGATCGCCTCGTCCCCGAGCTCCAGCGCGTCGAGACCGTGCCTGGCGTACACGGTCCCGGCCTCCTCGCTCGCGCCCATCACCGCCGGGATCCACCCGTGCGCCCGCGCCTCGGCGAGCCACGGCCCGATCGCCCCCGGCCAGGCCTCCGGATCCCCGAGCGGATCCCCGGACGCCAGCGACACCCCGCCGACGACGCGGTAGGCGACGGCCGCCTTGCCGGTCGGCGACCAGCAGACGCTCTTCTCCCGCCGCAGCGCGAAGTAGCCGAGCGAGTCCCGCTCGCCGTGCCGGTCGAGGAGCTCCCGCAGCCGCTTCTCGTCGTCGTCGGTGAGCGGGTCGACGGCCCGCCGGGAGCGGAACGCGGCGTACAGGACGGCGAGGACGAGCGCCGTGCTCAGTACGTTGACGGCCACATCGACCCAGTTCGGCGTGGCGATGCCGGGGGAGCGGAAGTCGGAGATCGAGACCAGCTGGAGGGTTCCGTACCGCCAGCGCTCGGCGAAAGTGGAGTGGCCTCGGGCCTGGTCGGTGAGCGTCACCAGCACCGCGGCGAACAGCGAGGTGACGAGCAGCCCGCCGAGGCCGACGAGAGCGGCCAGTCTCGGGTTGGCCCGGTCACCCTTGGCGTAGAACTCCCGCCGCCCGAGCACCAGCGCCCCCACGAAGGAGGCCGTCAGCGCCAGCGAGACCCAGTTCTGCGGGTACCGCCGGATCTCCGGGAACACCATGGCGAAGGCGAGCAGTGCGAGGAACGCCCCGCCGAGCCCGAGGTTGAGGATCCAGGCGGCGCGCTTGCGGCGCCGCATGGTGATCGCCAGAAACGCGGTGAACACGCCGGAGGCGAAGCCGGCGGTCAGCAGATACGGCGTGAACAGATCCTCCTGGTTGTGCCGCCGCACGTCCTGTCCCAGGGACACCCACACCGCGCTGAGGAGGTTGACGAAGGCGACGGCACGCAGATACCAGACGGCGAATCGGGCATATCCCATAAGGTTTGATCATATGGGTCCATACCTTTCCCTCCCCGTAACGCCGCCCAGTACCCCCCGCTCTCGCGCGGACTACTCCTCGTCCTCCTTCTTCTCCGGCTCTTCGGCAACCGCCTCCCTCTCGGGCAGTTCCGCGGCCAGTGCCGCCGCGGCCTGGACGAGCGGCAGCGCGAGCAGCGCGCCGGCGCCCTCGCCGACCTTCACGCCCTGGTCGAGGAGCGGTTCCAGCGCCATCCGGTCGAGCGCCTTGGCCTGTCCCGGTTCACCGCTCTTGTGGGCGGCCAGCCACCAGTCCGGCGCCCGGAACGCGATCCGCTGCCCGACGAGCGCACAGGCGGCCACCACGACCCCGTCCAGCACGACCGGCAACTTCCGTACCGCGCACTGGAGCAGAAAGCCCGTCATGGCCGCGAGGTCGGCCCCGCCCACGGTCGCCAGCAGTTGCAACTGCTCCCCGAGCACCGGCCGGGCCCGCCGCAGCGCGTCCCGGATGGCGGCGCACTTGCGCATCCACGCCAGGTCGTCGATCGCCTCGCCGCCGCGCCCGGTGACCACGGACGCGTCGGTCCCGCACAGCGCGGCCACCAGCACCCCCGCGGCCGTCGTCCCGCCGACGCTCACATCGCCGAGCACGACCAGATCCGTACCGGAGTCGGCCTCCTCGTCGGCGACGGCCATGCCCGCCCTGAAGGCCGCCTCGGCCTCCTCCAGGGTGAGTGCGTCCTCGATGTCGATCCGGCCGCTGCCGCGCCGCACCCGGTGCCGCACGACGTCCTCGGGGAAGGTCTCCGGATCGCAGTCCAGCGCCATGTCGACGACCCGCACGGGCACATCGAGGCGGCGGGCGAGCACGGAGACCGGACGGCCGCCCTCCAGGACCTCGCGCACCAACTCCGCGGCGCTGCCCGCGGGTCGGGCGGAGACGTCGAGCTCGGCCACGCCGTGGTCGCCGGCGAACAGCACCACCCGCGGCCGCTCGACGGGCCGCACGGGCGACGAGCCGTGCGCCGCCGCCAGCCACTCACCCAGGTCGTCCAGGCGTCCCAGCGATCCGGGCGGCACGATCTGACGTTCCCGGCGGGCCTCCGCGTCACGGCGGACACCGCCGTCCGGGCGCTCGATCAGATCGGTGAAGTCGTCGAGATTAAGCGAGCTCATTCGCCGAACAGTACCGGCACCGATCGAACAGTTCCGCGTCACATCGCCACCACACCCGCGTGACGTCATTGCACCCAAGATCGGGATCCCATACGTTCCGTTTTGCTGCAAATTGTCGTCCGCCCTCCTCGTCCTCCCCGGAGCCGCTCATGCCCCCCAGGCCCGTCCACGAGCCGCGCCGCGACGACTGCCCCTGGTGCGGCTCGAAGCGGCTGCGCACCCGGCTGCGCACACCCGATCTGCGCCACCGCAGGCCCGGCACGTTCGTGGTCGACGCGTGTCTGGACTGCGCCCACGCCTTCCAGAACCCGCGCCTGACCGTCGAGGGGCTGGAGCTCTACGCGGCGCATACGGACCGACGGGCCGTCGCCCGCAGACGGCTCAGGGCGACGGCCCGGGCGATGCTGCCCTTCGGCGAACCGGAGAGCTGGCTGGACGTCGGAACGGGGGACGCGCTCTTCCCCGAGGCGGCGAAGGAACTGTTCGCCTACACGGCGTTCGACGGGCTGGACCCGACCTCGCGGGTGGAGCGGGCGCACGCGGCGGACCGGCTCGACGAGGCCCACGTCGGCCGGCTGACGAGCCCGGAGATCCTGTCCCGGCTGCGCGGCCGCTACGACGTCGTCAGCATGCTCCACCACCTGGAGCACACCCGGGACCCGAGAGCGGAACTCGCGGCGGCACTGACCGCCCTGCGGCCGGGCGGCCACCTCCTCATCGAGGTCCCCGACCCGGCCAGCGCCTCCGCGGCCGTCCTCGGCAAGTGGTGGCACTCCTACGACCAGCCCCGCCACCTCCAGCTGATCCCGCCGGCCAACCTCCGGGCGGAACTTCGGGCCCAGGGCTGCGAGATCGTCGTGACGGACCGCAAGGCCGCCCATGCCCCCCGCGACCTCGCCGCGGCCGTCTCGCTCTACGCCGACCGGACCCGGCTGCGCCCGGCGGCCCGGACCCTGACCGCCCTGGCCGCGGCCGCCGACCACCTCCTGGCCCCCGCGCTGTGCCGCACCCGCTTCTCGAACGCGTACCGGATCATCGCGCGACGCCCATGAGCGCACCGCGGCCGGCCGCTCAGCCGCGGAGCACCAGCGCCTGTCCCGCCACCACCAGCACGACCTGCTCGCACTCGGCCGCGACCGCCGCGTTCAGCCGCCCCAGCTCGTCCCGGTACCGCCGCCCCGACGCGGTGGCCGGCACGATCCCCGAGCCCACCTCGTTGGACACCAGTACGACGGTCCGCCGCGCCGAGCGCACCGCCGCCGCCAACTCCGTCACCCGTGAGCGCAGCGCCCGCTCGCCACCGTCCGCCCACACCGCGTCGTCCCACGCCCCGACGGAGTCCATGACGTCCGTCAGCCACAGCGACAGACAGTCGATCAGCAGCGGCGCCCCGTCCTGCGCCAGCAACGGCGCCAGGTCGCAGGTCTCCGTCGTCCGCCACGACCCCGGCCGGCGCTCCCGGTGCGCTGCCACCCGGGAGGCCCACTCGGTGTCGCCGCCCCGCGTCCCGCCGGTCGCCACGTACAGCACGTCCGGGAAGGACTCCAGCCGCCGCTCGGCCTCCACCGACTTCCCCGACCGGGCGCCGCCCAGCACCAGCGTCCGGCGCGGCACGTCCGGGACGTCCTCGTACACGCCCACGGTCAGCGTCGACCCGTCCGGCACCGCCCGCGCGCCCGCCGCCGCGAGCCGTCGCCCCAGCTCCGCCCCCGGCGGCACGTCGTGGTCCAGGTGGACGGCGACCACGTCGGTCGTCGGCCCGACGACGCCGACCGCCCGCAGCTTGGCCAGCGCGTCCGGCCGTCCCACGAGATCCGCGAGGACTATGTCGTACCGCTCGACGGGCCCCGGCCCCTCCTCCAGACCGGCCGGCGCGCCCCCGGGCGGCAGATACAGCAGCCGCTGCCCGTCCGGCCCGGTCACCGCGTACCCGGTGCCCGGCGCGTCCATGGCCACCGCCCGCACCCGATGTCCCGTCAGCAGCGCCAACTCCCGCCCGTCCGGCACCCGGCCGGGCTGCGGCAGCCCGGCCGGCACCTCCACCGGCGGCCCGTCGTGCGGATGCGTCAGCAGCACCTGGCCGACCCCGCCCAGCGAGTGTCCGGCCCGCGCGGCCGCGAAGGCCGCACCCGGCGTCAGATCGAGCAACAGGGCCCCGTCCACGAGCAGCGCGGTCGCCGCCCGCGCATGCACCCCGAGCGAGATCGCGCACACGGCGCACGGACAGTCGGGGCGGGGCAGCCCCGCGGGAGCGCCGGTACCGAGCAGAGTGACTTCCACGAAGCTGATTTTCGCGTGTCTGACCTGGTCTTGCGCACCCGACTAGGCTGCTCAGCAGAAGCCGGACCTTGATCCGGCTTCTGCTCTGCACGTGGTCACAGCTGGGAGGCGTACATGGCGGCATGGACGTGGCGGTTCGAGAAGGCCGACGGGACGGAGGTCCAACCCGCGGTGCAGCCCGAGGAGTTCACCACGCAGGGGGACGCCGAGTCGTGGATCGGGGAGATCTGGAAGGACCTCGTCGAAGGCGGCGCGGACCAGGTGCGGCTCTTCGAGGACTCCACCGAGATCTACGGCCCGATGAGCCTGCACGCGAACGAGTCGTAGCCGGTCGCACCGTTGCGTCGGGGTGGCCGCGGCCCGGTCACCCCGACCGCATACCGTGTCCACCCCTCACTCGAACGAGTGAACAACGCAGGCTCAGCCGCGCACTCCGCACAGATGCAGCAGCGCCGCCACCTGCCGGTAGGGATCGGTCCGCCCGGCCCGCTCCTCGGCGGACAGCAGGGCCTCGACGTCGTCCGGGATCTCCGCGTCGTCCGCCGCCGTGTCCGTGAAGACCCGCACGCCGTACCAGGCCTGCAGCGGCGCCCCGATCCCGGCGAGCGCGCCGGTCAGCGTCGTCAGCCGGTCCGCGCGCACCTCCAGCCCCAGCCGATTGACATAAGCCGTGGTGTCGAAGGCGCCCTGCGTGCCCGCCCAGTCCCCGGACAGTCCCGGCCGCATGGCCAGCGCGTCCGCGTTGCGCACCAGCAGCGACAGCAGCCCGCCCGGCGCCAGCATCCGCCCGAGCCCCGCCAGCAGCGCGTCCGGCTCCCCGACGTACATCAGCACGCCGTGGCACAGCACCACGTCGAAGCTGCCGGGCAGGAAGTGCACTCCGGTGTCCCGGCCGTCGCCCTCGATGATCCGCACCCGCTCCCGGATGCCTTCGGGCTCGTCGGCCAGGGCCGTACGGGCCGCGGCGACCATCGTCGCGTCCTGCTCGAGACCGGTCACCTGATGTCCGAGCCGGGCCAGCCGCAGCGCCTGCGTGCCCTGCCCCATGCCGACGTCGAGCACCCGCAGCCGCTGCCCGACCGGGTAGCGCCCCGCTATCTGCTCGTCGAGCTGCCGGGCCACCAGCTCCTGCCGTACGACGTCACGCAGCCCGCCCAGCCTGTTCAGCCAGGCCTCGGCCGCTCCCCCGGAGAAGGCCGCAGCGCTCAGGGCCGCGCTCCGCGCTTGACCTGCGGCTTGGGCAGCCGGAGGCGACGCATCTGCAGCGAGCGCATCAGCGCGTACGCCACCGCGCCCCGCCGGTTCTGTCCGTCGAAGCGCTCGGCGAGCTGCTTGCGCAGCCGGAACGCGGTGACGAACGAGTCCAGCACGATCAGCACGATCACGACCAGCCACAGCAGCAGCGCGATGGTCTGCAGCGAGCCCACCCGCACCATGCTCAGCACGAGGATGATCACGGCCATCGGCAGGAAGAACTCCGCCACGTTGAACCGCGAGTCGATGAAGTCGCGGGCGAACTTGCGGACGGGACCCTTGTCACGGGCCGGCAGATACCGCTCGTCGCCGCCGGCCAGCGCCTGGCGCTGCCGGTCCATCTGGGCGCGACGCTCCTCGCGCTGACGCTTGGCGGCGTCCTTGCGCGAGGTCGTCGTGTTGGCGACGCTGCGGCGCTGGGTCTGGGCCTCACTGCGCTTGGGCGTGGGCCGACCCTTCTTCGCCTGAGGGTCACGGGTCTGCTTGGAGTCGGTCACCACCGCGTCGGCGGGGGCCTTCTCTTCCTTGGCACGGCTACGGAACACAAAACCCAAGGGTAAGCGCTTCTGGGCATGGACCCCAGCCCGGAGGGGAACGATCCGGCAACACCAGTCGTCTGTAGAGGGGACAGACCGTCCAAGAACGAGGGAGAAGGGACACAGGGTGACCTAATGCTCACCCTGAAGGTCACCTACTCCCTACGCCGGAGCAAGGGCTTGGTCAGTCGTCCTTGGGGATGAGCGCATCCGTCCCCGAACAGTGCGTCAATGGATGCAGGGCCCGTACTGTGGGTTCTGTTGCAAGGCTGGACCGGAGTCCGTCAGAAAAGGGGGCGCGCGAAGCCCATGAGCGGTGTCATGAAGCGTATGGGGATGATCTTCCGCGCGAAGGCGAACAAGGCCCTTGACCGGGCCGAGGACCCGCGCGAAACCCTCGATTACTCGTACCAGAAGCAGCTGGAGCTGCTCCAGAAGGTCCGCCGTGGCGTCGCCGACGTGGCGACCTCCCGCAAGCGCCTGGAACTCCAGCTGAACCAGTTGCAGTCGCAGTCCACCAAACTGGAGGACCAGGGCCGCAAGGCGCTCGCGCTCGGCCGTGAGGACCTCGCCCGCGAGGCGCTCTCCCGCCGCGCCGCCCTCCAGCAGCAGGTCACCGATCTGGAGACGCAGCACTCGACGCTCCAGGGCGAGGAGGAGAAGCTCACCCTCGCGGCCCAGCGCCTCCAGGCCAAGGTCGACGCCTTCCGCACCAAGAAGGAGACGATCAAGGCCACCTACACCGCCGCCCAGGCCCAGACCCGGATCGGCGAGGCCTTCTCCGGCATCTCCGAGGAGATGGGCGACGTCGGCCTGGCCATCCAGCGTGCCGAGGACAAGACGGCCCAGCTCCAGGCCCGCGCAGGCGCCCTCGACGAGCTCATGGCCTCCGGCGCCCTGGACGACCCGACGGGCATCGCGAAGGACGACCTCCAGGCCGAGCTGGACCGGCTCTCCGGTGGTACGGATGTAGAGCTGGAACTGCAGCGCATGAAGGCCGAACTCGCCGGGGGAAGCTCCTCCGGCCAGCAGGCCATCGAAGGTGGCACGAGCCAGTCGCAGTCCCAGCAGCAGCCGCAGGACACCCCGCGCTTCGACAAGCAGTAGCCCGGCGCCGGGGTCCGGAGCCGAGGAGGGCGACATGATCGTACGGATCATGGGGGAGGGCCAGTGGAAGCTGGCCGACTCCCACTTCGTCGAACTGAACAAGCTGGACGACGAGCTGCTGGCCGAGATGGAGAGCGGCGACGAACAAGGCTTCCATCGCACCCTCGGCGCCCTCCTGGACGCCGTCCGCCGCCTGGGCGACCCCCTGCCGGACGACTCCCTGGAACCCTCGGAACTCATCCTCCCGGCCCCGGACGCAAGCCTGGCGGAGGTCCGGGAGATGCTGAGCGACGACGGCTTGATCCCGGGGTGAGACGAGCAGCACGGCACGGAAAGCGACGGTAACCAGGCAGTGACCCTCCTCGCCCGTGCCGAGTGCCAGCTCAAGGCCCACCCCTTGGCACTGGACGCGACCCTCGCCGCCGGAGTCCTCCTCTGCATGCTGGCCGGCTCCTTCGTCGACCCGCACGGCGAGCACAGCGTCAGCTGGAGCCTCCGCAGCCCGGACCCGCTCAGCCTCCTGCTGATGACCCTCGGCGCCGTCGCCCTCGTCTTCCGCCGCCGCGACTCCATGACGGTCCTCGCGCTCACCTCAGCCGCCTCCGTGGTCGAGTCCGTCACCGGCGACCCCCGCGCTCCCGTCGCCATGTCCGCCGTCGTCGCCCTGTTCACCGTCGCCGCCACCACCGACCGCGTCACCAGCGTGCGGGCCGGCCTGCTCACCATGACGGTCCTCACCGGCGCCGCCATGCTCGCCGGACCGCTGCCCTGGTACGCCCAGGAGAACCTCGGGATCCTCGCCTGGACCGGCATCGGCGCCACCGCCGGGGACGCGGTACGCAGCCGCCGGGCCGTCGTCCAGGCCATCCGGGACCGCGCCGAGCGCGCGGAACGCACCCGCGAGGAGGAGGCCCGCCGCCGGGTCGCCGAGGAGCGCCTGCGCATCGCCCGCGATCTGCACGACGTCGTCGCCCACCACATCGCCCTGGTCAACGTGCAGGCCGGAGTCGCCGCGCACGTCATGGACAAGCGGCCCGACCAGGCCAAGGAGGCCCTCGCGCACGTCCGCGAGGCCAGCCGCTCCGCGCTCAACGAGCTGCGGGCCACGGTCGGCCTGCTGCGCCAGTCCGGCGACCCCGAGGCCCCCACCGAACCCGCCCCCGGCCTGGACCGCCTCGACGAGCTGGCCGGCACCTTCCGCAGCGCCGGCCTGCACGTCGAGGTGGCCCGCACCGACCATGGGACCAAGCTCCCGGCCGCCGTCGACCTGGCCGCCTACCGGGTCATCCAGGAAGCCCTCACCAACGTCCAAAAGCATGCGGGAACCGAGGCGAAGGCCGAGGTCAGCGTCGTACGCGTGGGACCGAACATCGAGGTCACGGTCCTCGACAACGGGCGCCCGGCGGGCGACGAGAGCCCGGAGAGCGGAGGCGGCCACGGACTGCTCGGGATGCGCGAACGCGTCACCGCCCTGCGCGGCACCCTCACCACGGGCCCGCGCTACGGCGGCGGCTTCCGCGTCCACGCGATCCTGCCGGTCAAGACCCGCACGGCCACCATGGGAGACAGTGCATGACCATCCGCGTCCTGCTCGCCGACGACCAGGCACTGCTGCGCAGCGCGTTCCGCGTGCTCGTCGACTCCGAGCCCGACATGGAGGTGGTCGGCGAGGCGTCCGACGGCGCGGAGGCGGTCCGGCTGGCGAAGGAGCAGCGCGCCGACGTCGTCCTGATGGACATCCGCATGCCCGGTGTGGACGGTCTCGCCGCGACCCGTCTGATCAGCGCCGATCCCTCCCTCGGCGGCGTCCGGGTGGTCATCCTGACGACCTTCGAGGTCGACGACTACGTCGTGCAGTCGCTGCGGGCGGGCGCCTCCGGTTTCCTCGGCAAGGGCAGCGAGCCGGAGGAACTGCTCAGCGCGATCCGGGTCGCCGCGGGCGGGGAGGCGCTGCTCTCGCCGACCGCCACCAAGGGCCTCATCGCCCGCTTCCTCGCCCAGGGCGGCACGGCCGACGACCACGACCCGACCCGCTCGGCCCGGCTGGACGCGCTCACCGTGCGCGAGCGCGAGGTCCTCGTGCAGGTCGCCGGCGGCCACTCCAACGACGAGATAGCCGAGCGCCTGGAGGTCAGCCCGCTCACCGTGAAAACACACGTCAACCGGGCCATGGCCAAACTGGGCGCCCGCGACCGGGCCCAACTCGTGGTCATCGCGTACGAGTCGGGACTGGTCCGCCCGCGGGTGGAGTGAGCCCGTCCCTCCCGTACTGCGCGAGGAGGCACGAGCCCTGGCCGTTTCCTCCACAAGTTCGGCCAGCAGTCTCGACTGCCAGGAAGCGGTGGGTTCTGGCAGGGAGATCGCTCGCGGCGGAACTCCGTCGCCGATCTTGCGGCTGGTCACTGACACGTAGTGAGATGGGATGGTTACCTGTACATGACCTGAGTTGAATATGAGGGGATCATGAGACGATTTTTAGCAACAGGCCTCGCCACGTTTGCACTTGCCGTTGGTGCGGTCATCAGCACTTCGAGCCCTGCTGCTGCGGGGGCTCCGGGCTGCAGTGCTGTCTCCCAGATCGGCAGTACTGCGTACATCACACTGTCTGGGGTGAAGGTCGCCTCTGTGAAGCAGTACATCGGCTGCAACAAGAACTTCGCTTATGTCTACGTCTGGCAGTCGTTCCGCGAAAGCCACGCCTCTTGGACCGTAGCCGCGTCGATCAACACGCGGTCGGATACCGGTTTGGGCAATCAGTCGTCGACGGGGAGCGAGGTCTGGTCGCGCGGAACCAACACACTGACCGAGTGCACCCGAGGCTTTGGTCTACTCACGTCGGGGACTCAGAGCAGTGGGGCGTTGACGGACCTCCGCTGCTGATCCTGGCAGTGCGAGCCGCCCTCACGGGCGCGGCCCGCACAGGGCCGCAGCACGGCTGGCGCGGCTGAGCCCGTCCGGCGGCCGAGTCGGCTATGGCTTCAGGGGCCCCTTCCGGGCGGAAGGGGCCCCGGTGACGGGTCGTTCCTACGGCAGCGCCAGCATCCGTTCCAGCGCCAGTTTCGCGAAGGCCTCGGTCTCCTCGTCGACCTCGATGCGGTTGACGAGCTTGCCGTCGGCGAGCGACTCCAGGGTCCAGACCAGGTGGGGGAGGTCGATCCGGTTCATCGTCGAGCAGAAGCAGACCGTCTTGTCGAGGAAGACGATCTCCTTGCCCTCGGGCGCGAAACGGTTCGCCAGCCGGCGGACCAGGTTCAGCTCGGTCCCGATGGCCCACTTCGAGCCGGCCGGGGCCGCCTCCAGCGCCTTGATGATGTACTCGGTCGAGCCGACGTAGTCCGCCGCGGCCACGACCTCGTGCCGGCACTCGGGGTGCACGAGCACGTTCACCCCGGGGATCCGGGCACGGACGTCCTCGACCGACTCCAGGCTGAAGCGGCCGTGCACCGAGCAGTGGCCGCGCCACAGGATCATCTTCGCGTCGCGCAGCTGCTCGACGGTCAGCCCGCCGTTCGGCTTGTGCGGGTTGTAGAGGACGCAGTCCTCCAGGGACAGGCCCATGTCCCGTACGGCGGTGTTGCGACCGAGGTGCTGGTCGGGCAGGAAGAGGATCTTCTCGCCCTGCTGGAAGGCCCACTCCAGGGCCCGCTGGGCGTTGGAGGAGGTGCAGATCGTGCCGCCGTGCTTGCCCGTGAACGCCTTGATGTCCGCGGACGAGTTCATGTACGAGACGGGCACGACCTGCTCGGCTATGCCGGCCTCGGTCAGCACGTCCCAGCACTCGGCGACCTGTTCGGCGGTGGCCATGTCGGCCATCGAGCAGCCGGCGGCGAGGTCGGGCAGGACCACCTTCTGGTCGTCCGACGTCAGGATGTCGGCGGACTCGGCCATGAAGTGCACACCGCAGAAGACGATGTACTCGGCCTCCGGGCGGGCGGCCGCGTCCTTGGCCAGCTTGAAGGAGTCGCCCGTGACGTCGGCGAACTGGATGACCTCGTCGCGCTGGTAGTGGTGGCCGAGGACGAACACCTTGTCGCCGAGCTTCTCCTTGGCGGCACGGGCGCGCTCGACCAGGTCCGGGTCGGAGGGCGAGGGCAGGTCGCCGGGACACTCGACGCCCCGCTCGCTCTTAGGGTCGGCCTCACGGCCGAGCAGCAACAGGGCGAGCGGAGACGGCTGGACGTCGAGCTCCGTGGTCTGGGCGGTGGTCACGACACGCACCCTTTCTACTTTTCCTACTTTTCGTCGATCTGACGTTATCTATGATAACCCGCATAACGTCACTTTGACGATGGTCATTGCGTCGATGTGACGTGAATCCCGATGAGGCGTTTTCCGCCCGCAGGCGCATGTGCGAGCATGAAGGAGGCGTCGAAAACCCGTCGCCCGGCCCGGAATGAATCCGCGGCCTTGCCGGTTGCACCAGTCGGCAAGCAGTCTCCGTACAACCCGGGAGAGATGTAGATGTCCGTATCGGACGAGACCAGCACCGTCACCGACGGCATCATCCTGTCCGACGCCGCCGCGGCGAAGGTCAAGGCCCTGCTCGACCAGGAAGGCCGCGACGACCTGGCGCTGCGCGTCGCCGTTCAGCCCGGCGGCTGCTCCGGCCTGCGCTACCAGCTCTTCTTCGACGAGCGCTCACTCGACGGCGACGTCGTCAAGGACTTCGACGGCGTCAAGGTCGTCACCGACCGCATGAGCGCCCCGTACCTGGGCGGCGCGTCCATCGACTTCGTCGACACCATCGAGAAGCAGGGCTTCACGATCGACAACCCGAACGCGACGGGCTCCTGCGCCTGCGGCGACTCCTTCAGCTGAGCCGTTTCGGCTGAGCCCTTTCGGCTCAGCCGTACGCGAAGGCGGCGGCCCCCTCCGACGGGGCCGCCGCCTTCGTGCTGCGCGGGTCCGGGTGCTGTCGGCGCGCTACTGGACCTGCGGCAGCCGGGCGCCCGCCTGCTCCAGCGGGACGGCCTTGCCGTCCGAGCCGACCACCTTGCGGCTGCCGAGCGACTCGTTCAGCTGCACGGTCTGGTGGTACTGCTTGGCGATCATGATGCAGACCTTGTCCGGCCAGGGCGTCTCGGTCACGGTGACCTTCACCTCGGCCCCGCTCTCCACCGCCGTCGCCTTGTAGTCGGCGCACACCCCGCCGTAGAAGGCCACGGTCAGCGTGTCGCCCTCGACGGTGTAGCCGTCCACCTGCACATCACGCGTCGCCGAGGTGCCTGAGGGCGTCGGGGCGGGCGTGGGCGTCGCCGCGGACTTCAGATACGCCGGCTCGACGGCCGGCTGCGTCACGGTGTAGCCGGCCGCGGCCCCCGCCGCCTTCACGTCGAACAGCCAGGACGGCACGAGCACCTGCTGTCCGCCCGAGGTGTGGGGGGCGAGCCCGAGCACCGCGTCCTCGACGGTCGCCGTCTGCGCCTGCGGCTGTGTCTGCGTCCGCGTGGTCGTCGTCGACGCACCGCACGGACTCTCCAGCCGGTCCTTCGTCGGCACCGGGCTGGCGCAGCCCCCGATGCCCATCCGATGGTCGCTCCCCGGCGCGGCGTTCAGCGCGTCCAGCGCCTCCCGCGCACTCAGCAGCGGGTAGGTGTCGCCCTTCGCCGGAGCCTCCAGCTGCCCGTTCCCGCCGACGATCTCGCCCTGCGCGCCGACGCTGATCCCGGTCGTCCAGCCGTAGGTGGGCAGACCGCCGATCACCGGGTCGGCGTTCACCACCCGCTGGGCGCCCATGACCTGGCTCGCGTCCACCTTGGCGTCGTCCTGGCCGACCGCCTTCAGGACCGGCGCCGCCGCCTTCTTCGCGGCCGCCTCGCTCACCGGGTCGCCGGCCGGGGTCGCGGGAGTCGGGGTGCACTTGACGGTGGAGCCCGAGCAGTCGTCCGTGCCGGGGGCGTACCGGGTGAACGTCCACATCCCCGGCGCCTGCCGGTTCACCCGCAGCACCGGCCCCGAGCCGTCGTTCCCGGCGCCGACCTTCCAGGCCTCCCCGTCGACGACCGGCGTCCCCTCGACGCCCAGCGCCTTCGCCAGCCCGGCCACCTCGTCCTTCGTGACCTCGCCCTTCGCCCAGTACACGGGAGCGGTGCCGGGGCCCTCGGGCAGCGTGCCGGCGGCGCTGTACGTCACCCCGTAGGGGTTGGGCTCGCCGGGCGCGATCCCGCTCGTACCGCCCTCGGGGGTACCCGTACCTCCGGAGTAGTCGTCCAGGAGAAGCGCCGCGGGGGTGCCGTCCCCGGAGGGCGCCCCGGAACCGGAGCCCCCGCCGGAGCCGCTCACCGCGGTGGAGGTCAGATAGGCCCCGCCGCCGCCCACCAGCAGCACGGCGGCCGCGACGGAGGCGATGAGCACGGGCGAGCGCCGCCGGGAGTGCCCGGCAGCCTCGCCGCCACCGGCCGAGGGAGTGACGACGGGCTCGTCGACGGGCTCGTCGGCGGGCCCAGCCTCAGCCGCTGAAGCGTCAACCTCTGAAGCGTCAACCGATGAAGCGTCAACGTCTGAAGGTTCGCGCTCCGCGGCTTCGAGCTCTGAAGCATCGGCTTCAGAGGCTTTTGAACCTTCAGAGGCTTTTGAACCTTCGGCCGCTTCGGCCTCTACGGTTTCGGCCGCTTCGGCCTCTACGGTTTCGGCCGTCACCTCTTCCCGCTGCGCTTCCGCGGCCTTCGTCTCTTCGGGACCCGTCCCCTCGGAACGCGTCTCCTCCGGCTCGCGCGCGGCGTCGTCGTTCTCGGGTCGCTCGGTGTTCACCGCATCGCTCCTTCGGCAGCCCTGCTGTCGTACCCCACATCCCCTTTACGGGGGACGCCGATGGGACGCGGCGGGGGAGCGCACGGTTCCCTTCCGAGCGCCGTACCGAAGAAAACCCCTAGTTGCCGTAGTCCGGCATAGCCTCCAGCAGCCGGGCGGACTTCGCCGGTACGGTCACGCCATGGATGAGTGACGGGGAGACCGGACGGGAAGTGATCTTCTCCGGGGCCGCCCAGCGCGGTGCCATCCGGGCGCAGTCACCGCGCAGCGACGCCAGGTCGCCGTCGAGATCGGCCGGAGCGGAGGCGTGGAGCTTGAGGTTCGTCATGACCGAACCGTAGGCATGGTGATGCCTGCGAAGAAAGATCTACTATCGGGTAGTTTCGGCTGCTTCAACGGCGCGGGCCGACCCGGTAGCGTGAACTGTCAATCCCGCTCCCCACAGGAGAGTCCACGCCGTGCGCATCGCAGTCTCCGGCTCCATCGCAACCGACCACCTCATGACGTTCCCCGGCCGCTTCGCCGATCAGCTCGTCGCGGACCAGCTGCACACGGTCTCGCTCTCCTTCCTGGTCGACAACCTGGACGTCCGCCGGGGCGGCGTGGGCGCGAACATCGCCTTCGGGATGGGCCAGCTGGGGACCCGCCCGATCCTGGTCGGCGCCGCGGGCGCGGACTTCGACGAGTACCGGGCCTGGCTGGACCGGCACGGCGTCGACACCGAATCGGTCCGGATCTCCGAGACCCTGCACACCGCCCGCTTCGTGTGCACGACCGACGCCGACCACAACCAGATCGGCTCCTTCTACACCGGCGCGATGAGCGAGGCCCGCCTCATCGAGCTGAAGACCGTCGCCGACCGGGTGGGCGGCCTCGACCTGGTCCTGATCGGCGCCGACGACCCGGAGGCGATGCTCCGCCACACCGAGGAGTGCCGCTCCCGCTCGATCCCCTTCGCGGCCGACTTCTCCCAGCAGATCGCCCGGATGAACGGCGACGAGATCGGCACCCTGCTGGACGGCGCCACGTACCTCTTCTCCAACGAGTACGAGAAGGGCCTGATCGAGTCCAAGACGGGCTGGTCGGACGCGGAGATCCTCTCCAAGGTCGGCCACCGCGTCACCACCCTCGGCTCGCGCGGCGTCCGCATCGAGAGCGCCGGCGAGGACCCGATCGAGGTCGGCTGCCCGGATGAGGAGCGCAAGCTCGAGCCCACCGGCGTCGGCGACGCCTTCCGCGCCGGCTTCCTCTCCGGCCTCGCCTGGGGCGTCTCCCACGAGCGCGCCGCCCAGATCGGCTGCATGCTCGCCACCCTCGTCATCGAGACGGTCGGCACCCAGGAGTACCAGCTGCGCCGCCTCCACTTCATGGACCGCTTCACCAAGGCCTACGGCGACGAGGCCGCGACCGAGGTCCGCGGGCATCTCGCCTGACGCGCGAGGGCCTGTCTAGTGCCGCGGCAGGCAACGTTTGCCCGTCAAGGAGCGGCGTCCGGTGCGTGCTCTCGGTGTGCCGGCCGGAAGTCCTCGTACTGGACGTA
>NZ_JBFAKW010000024.1:0-91895 GCF_040655955.1 Streptomyces sp. NPDC050263
CCCGCCGACACTCGGCACGAGCGTCGGCGGGCTGCCCGACGGTGGGTCGGTCGGCGATGTTCGGCCAGTTCAGACGGGCGGGTGCCGCCTTGAACCTCGAACCTCGTAGAGAAAATCTGAACGCACGCCCCGGGCCACCTGTCGGGCAAGTCAGTCGCTCTGCTCTCCGTTGCCCGCTTCCAGAACTGCGACGCGGGCGCGGAGTTCGGCGAGCTGCTCGACGGCCTCGGCCAGCGCCTGCTCCAGTGCCTCGACGCGGGCCGCGGTCCCGCCCGCAGGAGCGCTCGCCTCCCCCGGGCCTTCGTCCTTGGTGTGGTCGTAGTGAGCGACGAAGGCGCCCTTGCCGGGACGGGAGACCGCCCACCCCTCCCGCTTGAGCAGGGTCATGGCCTTCTGCACGGTCAGGCTGGAGGCCCCGAACTCCCGCATCAGCACGGCCTGCGTCGGCAGCGCGTCACCAGGCCGCAGTCCGCCGGAGCGAATCTGCTCCCGCAGGGTCTCGGCGATGACCTCGAACGTCAGCTGCACCCCGCCGCCCGTCGGCCTGCGCCCGCGCCGCGTCGCCTTTACGCCCGCCACCCCGCCGCCTTCCGTGCCGTCTATCAGCTATTTCCGGCCCGTCCAAACCGGGAAACCGGCCCCACACTACCCGCGTCCCACCACCCGCAAGAAAGGAATCAGGAGGGATGCACTTGAACGCGCCTGTGGGCCGATGTTAACGTCACGCACCCGCTGGTGATCAACACCGCGCCCCGCCGACCAGCCCTTACTGGTCCGGCCCCCGCGCCCAACTCCGAGGCGCCCCGTTCCCCTGTGAGCCGATCACTTCGGCCTGCCCACGTCACCCCGCGCCGTACCGCTTCCGCGCTCCCGCCGAAAGGCCGCTTTCCGCATGCCCGCACAGCTCCAACTCCCGTACCCCGCAGCCGTTCCAGCCGCCTCGCGTCCCTCGTCGTCGGCGCTGGAGCGCCGCGCCAGGCTGACCGCCAGGCTGGCGAAGCTCGCCGCCACCGGCCACCTTGCACCCCTCGCACGACAGATAGCCGGACTCGGCGGCTGCGTGCACCCGATCCGCCTGACCGGGCACCGCACCTGCCTGAAAGGCGCGACCGGTGAGATCCTCGACCACTTCGACTCCGGCCGACTCCCGGCGGGCGAACTGCTGGTCCGCTGCGGCAACCGCCGCGCCACCCGCTGCCCCGCCTGCTCCACCGTCTACCGCTACGACACCTACCAACTCATCGCCGCCGGACTACGCGGCGGCAAGACCGTCCCTACCAGCGTTGCCGTGCACCCGCGCGTGTTCGCCACCCTCACCGCCCCCGGCTTCGGACCCGTCCACAACCAGCCCGACACCGGCCGCTGCCACTGCGGCCACACCCACCCCGACGACGACCGGTTGCTGGGCACCCCGCTCGACCCCGAGCACTACGACTACATGGGCGCGGTGCTGTGGAACGCGCACGCCCCGGCCCTTTGGGCACGCTTCACCACCCACCTACGCCGCGAGATCGCCAAGGCCGCCGGCCTCACCCAGCGCTCGCTGCGCCACCACGCCACACTCTCGTACGCCAAGGTCGCCGAGTACCAGAAGCGCGGCCAGGTCCACTTCCACGCCGTCATCCGACTCGACGGCCCCACCGGCCCCGGCAGCACCCCGCCCGCCTGGGCCACCACCCAGTTCCTCAACCACGCCGTCCGAGCCGCCGCCCAACGCGCACGCGTCCACGACGAGGGTGAACCACCGAAGCAATCGCAGCCCGCCGGGCGCGTCCCCACGTCCCCGCCCCAAGGCTCAGATCGGGCGCGGTGGTTGGTGTTCCGGTTCGGGAAGCAGATCGACGTCCGGGCAATCCGCAGCACCGACTTCACCGGCGGCGGCCCGGTCACCGAGCGGCACGTCGCCAGTTACATCGCCAAGTACGCCACCAAGGGCGCCGAGACCACCACCGGCACCCTCGACCACCGCCTCCGCCTCCTCGCCGAACTCGCCACCCACGACATCACCGACCACGCACGCCGCATGATCCACACCGCCTGGCACCTCGCCACCAACTGCCAGCACGCGCACCTCCGCCTGCGCCAATGGGCCCACATGCTCGGCTTCCGCGGCCACTTCTCCACCCGCACCCGCCACTACTCCACCACCCTCACCCACCTCCGAGCCGAACGCACCACCTGGCGAACCAGCCGACCCGACACCCAGACCCCAACCCCCGCCCCGGCGTCGGCGTCGGCGTCGGCGTCGGCCGGTCAGACAGGCGGCAGCCTGATCGGTGACCAGGCCCAGCACTCCACTGACCTGGCCGCCGGTCACCGCAACATCGCCGGTCAGCGCGTGGACTCGGACACAACGCTGGTCATCTCCCACTGGCAGTACGCCGGAACCGGCCTCCTGCCCGAACACGAACACCTCGCCGACCTCCTGACCACAAAACGGCAGACCCGACCCGAGCAACCCACCCACACCCGGCACTCGAAGCGCTCCAGTGACCGCGCCGGTCACCCGGTCGGTCACTCCACCGATCGGCTGACCAGTGCTGTCCGGTCAAGGGCCGTCGGGTGACCGCCGGCACGGAACTCCTCACCGTTCCCCAGGTCATGGAACGCCTCCAACTCGGCCGCACCGCCGTCTACGACCTCATCCGCACCCACCAACTCCCCTCCATCACCCTCGGCCGCGCCCGCCGCATCCCCACCCACGCCCTCACCGACTTCATCCGCACCCGCCTCGACCAGGAAGCCGCCGCCTGATGACCACAGCCCGCCCCGCTTCGCCCCGCCGCTCCCGCACCCGTGCGAACGGCGATGGGACCATCTACCAGCGCAAGGACGGACGATGGGAAGCCGCCGGATACGTGCTGGCCCCCGGCAACACCCGCAAGCGCGTCCGTGTCTACGGCGCTACCCGTAAAGACGCGATGACCAAGCTCACCGAGAAGACCGCCGCCAGCAACCGCGGCCTCCCCGTCGCCGCAGCCGACAGCACCGTGAGCACCTACCTCACGTACTGGCTGGACGGCGTCGCCGTTCACCACCTGCGAGAGAACACCCACACCCGCTACGCGGCCTCCATCCGTCTCCACCTCAATCCCGGCCTCGGCGTCAAGAAGCTCGCCCGGCTCACCACCCGCGACGTACGCACCTTCCTCGACGGGCTCCGCACCACCTGCCAGTGCTGCGCCCAGAAACGGGACTCCGTCCGGCGATCCTGCTGCACCATCGGCCAGTGCTGCGGAAAGCGGCTCTCGCCGCTGACCGTGACGTACGTCCACGCCGTGCTCAAGTCCGCCCTGGAACACGCCGTCCGCGAGGACGAACTGCCACGCAACGTCGCCCGGAACGTCAAGACGACCACGCCCCGCCCCAGGCGTTTCCAGCCCCTCACCGCCGCCGAAGCCCGGCGACTCCTTCATGCGGCCAATGGCGACCGGCTTCACGCCCTGTATGAACTCGCTCTGCGCACCGGACTCCGCAAGGGCGAACTCCTCGGCCTCCACTGGGAAGACCTCGACCTCGACGGCGCCACCGCCAGCATCCACCGCTCGCTCCAGCGGACCCGCAGCCGGGGTCTGGCCGTCTTGAACACCAAGACCCTGGCCTCTGAGCGGCGCATCGCTCTCCCTACCGAATGTCTCAGCTCTCTCAAGATCCACCAGGAACGGCAGGAGGAAGAGC
Organism: Streptomyces sp. NPDC050263; assembly: GCF_040655955.1. Classification (NCBI taxonomy): domain Bacteria; kingdom Bacillati; phylum Actinomycetota; class Actinomycetes; order Kitasatosporales; family Streptomycetaceae; genus Streptomyces; species Streptomyces sp. NPDC050263. The sequence goes on from NZ_JBFAKW010000024.1 coordinate 3,679, forward strand.
GTCAGGCGGCCGGAACGGGCTGGACGGACAACGGCCTCGTCTTCACCACCCCGAAGGGCAGGCCGCTCGACCCCACCAACCTCACCCGCCGCTTCCGCCGCCTCCTCCAGAGCGCAGGGCTCCGGACGATCCGCTTCCACGACCTCCGGCACTCGACCGCCACCCTGCTCCTTGAGCAAGGCGTCGACCTCGTCGTCATCAAAGAACTCCTCGGACACGCCCACATCGGCGTCACCGCCGGCGTCTACGCCCACGTCCGACTCCGCCTCCAGCGCCAGGCCATCAACACCCTCGGCGACGCGCTCAGCCCCACCGACGACGACCCTGACGCCCCACCCACCGCAGCCGCCGTCCGCTGACGTTGCCGTCAGCGTTGCCGTCAAACGACGCAGGGGTCCCGCTGGAACACTCCAGTGGGACCCCTGGCATTTCACCCTCTATTCGCGTGACGTCGAGTCCAGTCACTCCGGCGAGAATTGCTGAATTACTGGGTTATCGACCAGTCCGGGGACATTTTCAGTCAGCCGAGCATGCGCCCCTCGCAGGAAGTCACCGAAAGCGTCAACGAGCTCTTCCTGCTCCACGGAAACCTGCCACTGATGCTTCGAGGACGTAATTTCGACTAGACCGGACTCACGACGCAAGCGGATGACTTCATCATCTTCCGTGAAGCCAATCGCCGCATCTTCTCCTGACGAGAGACGACTCAACGCGTGGCGGAGAGAAAGGGCTAGATCAACGAGGGTCACATATCCCTCGCCGGAGATGACCTTGACGTCGCCAACCACAAGTTCGGCACTTACCCCGAAGTACTTGTAGCAGAGGTCCATCTCGCTGATCGCCGCTGAGTTGACCTGGGTCGCCCTGTCCCAGGTATCGCGCCAGGGCGACTCAGATTTCGGCACCTCGAAAGAGAAGTGAATCACAAATTCCTCAGCTCGCCGTTATTCAACTAGAACGGGAACGCCGTCACGACTTTACCGTCATTTACGACGACACGAATGCCTGTCAACTCTCCCCCACCATTCGCCGGACCGGCCCTTCCAATAGGAACCCCGAAATCCCACTCGTATACCTGTCCGGCGCGCGGCCTACCGGTTTCAGGGTCCGGAGTGTTCGCCCTTGGCGTCCCTCGGTCGATGGTCTCCGCTATTCGCCCACGAACATGCTTGGCCTTACCTGTAAAAATTCCAGCCTTATCGTCGACCTTCACACCGCCAGGACGGTGCCGATCCACGATGTGCTGCCAGTCTCCATTGTCCAGCGCCGCAGTTCCGCACAACCCACTCGAATTGTGAACCAGAACCGGCGTCTCCCCCGCCAGCACATAGTACGTATGCAGGTCGCTGACGGTGAGATTGTGAACCGTTGATTGCTGAGTCCAGCGCTGGACCGCAGTGATCTGAACGAGCGTGCCGGCCGAAGTGCGGAGCCACTCACCCGGCTGGAGGTCCGTCGCGTCGATCCACTCACGCAGCTCAGGAACCCAGAACGGGTGGCCGTCAGTCGCAGTGACCGATGCGGTCTTGGTGCCCTCAGCCCCGTCGGTGTCGAGGGTGACCTTGACCAGACGCTTGGTCCCGGTGCCCTTGATCTCCGCCGTGACCGTCTGGACCTCGGTCTTGCTGGTCTCCGGGTCGGTGGCGACGACACGGTCGCCTATCTCGATGTCCTCGATGGACTTCTGACTTCCGTCAGCCATCAAGACTTTCGTCTCGGGGACGAAGCTGTTGCAGTTCGCTCCGACTTCGGCTGCGTCTTCAGCAGCCTTCTCTGCTTTCTTCGCCCGCTTGTCGAACTTGAACCAGTCCTTGACGGCCGAGATCAGTTTGTCGCCGAGGCCCCAGATTCGTTTGGCGAGGGCCGCTCCCTTGTTCCACTTCTTGATCGAGAGCCCGTACCTCGTCGCCAGCTTGCCGACCAGACCGCCGGCGAAGCTGGTGGCGATGTTGAACGCCGTCGCCCCGCAGGCACCAAGGTTGCCCGTGGTGAAGCAGTCGAGAGCGTCTGTGATGCCGAGTTCGTCCAGCGCGATCTTGGCGAGTTCCTGGGCAATGGACTTCAGTCGCTGCTTGGCCGTGTCGGCCTGCTCACGGGCCACACCCGCCTCGGCCTCGGCGACGGTCGTTCCGCCGCCGCCACCGTTGCCTCCCGGGTGGCCGCCGGGGTCATCCGTGTAATCGCCACGGTCGGACGACGGTCCGGGGCCGCACTCGTTCCAGCCACCCACGCAGTTCGTGAGCCGCAGACCCGTCGCGTCGACGAAGGCGACCGGGTTGTTGTTGGCGTAGGTGTATCCGTTGATCTGCTGCGGATCGTTGAAGTCGATGATCGGGTCGACCGAGATGAACCGTCCGATCGACCGGTCGTACTCGCGTGCCCCGACGTTGGCGAGGCCCGTCGACTCGTCGACCGTCTTGCCCAGGAAGCCCTTGTCGTTGACCCAGGTCCTGCCGTCGTTGCCCCGCTCGTTGCCGTACGGGTCCATGCGCCGGCGGGTGATCGAGCCCGTGGCCGCGTCGACCGCGATCTCGGCCGTGCCGTGCTGGTCCGCTGCCAGGAACTGGACGCCGGTGGCCGTGCGCATGGCGACTGTGGTGGCGCCGAAGCCGTAGTACCGGGTGGCCGTGACCGCCTTGGTCGTCGGGTTCAGGCTCAGTTCCATGCCCGGCAGGTACAGCGTCTTCTCGCCGCCGACATTGCGCAGCAGGCGCTGACCGGAGGCGTCGTAGACGTAGTCCGTCGTCTTGGCGCCGGTGACCTTGGTCAGTTTGCCCGCGACGTTCCAGGTCAGGTCCTGGGTGTTGCCGCTCAGGATCCGCTTGGTCGTGTTGCCCGCGCTGTCGTATGCGTACGTGTCCTGGGACTTGACCTCCGGGTTGCCCGCGGTGGCCGGGGTGAGGGTCTCGACCTTCGTCAGAGCGTGCGGGCCGCCGTCGCCCGTCTCGCCGGCCGTGCCGTCCTGGTCGGCGTCGCCGTAGAAGTAGGACTTCTTGACGTCCGGGGCAGCCGTGGTGCCGTAGCCGTGGATCGTCTCCGTCTTGCGGTTGCCCGTGACGTCGTCGAACTCGTACGAGCGCCAGGACGGGGCCGGGCCGCCGACCGTGGCGGTCGAGGGCGCCGCGGTGCACGCCGCGTTGGTGGTGCCCGTGCCGATCGCGGTGTCCGGCGTCGTGCTGCTGGTCCAGGCGTCGGTCATCCGGCGCTGCCAGTCGTACCGGAAGCACTGGGTGTCCGCCTGGCCCCCGGCCGGGTTGTCCGTGACGGAGGTGACGTTGCCGACCTGGTCGTAGGTGTAACGGGCGTCGTACGCGACCGTCGCGGCGTCGTTGGTCTTGACGAAGGAGTGCGTCGTGCGGTCGGTGCCGCGCTCGTACTCGAAGCCCAGCTCGGTCGTCTTCGCCCGGTCCGCGTTGCTGGTCAGGAGCAGACGCCTCAGCTGGCTGGTGGTGGAGTACTCCGCCTTGTCGACGTACGTGTAGTTGGTCGATCCATAGACGCTACGCAGCGCCGTTTGCCGTTGCAGGGTGTCGTAAGTGGGGAACAGCACTTCTTGGGACAGCCCACCCGCCGCCGGGATCTGCGAGGACTGAACGCTCCCGTCAGCGTTGTACGCCGTCGTGTACTCGTAGGTGCCGCCCAGTTCCGGCTCGGCCGTCTTGGACACCGAGTAGCGGGTGGTGAGGGGCTCGTAGTTGGTGCCGAGCGCCGTCACCAAGGCGGCGGCGTACACCGCGCCGTTCACGTAGGTGTACGAACCATAGGCCTCGCCCTTGGCCACCGTGTCGTACGTGTAGGCCGTCAACTGCTTGCCCGTGGTCGGCTCGCCGTCCCACGTGGCCGTGACGCGGCCCATCTCGTCGTACACGGTGGAGACCTTCTTGCCCTGCGTGTCGGTCGCCGACGCCGTCTGGGTCGTCGCCGTCAGCCGGTCGAGGATGTCGTAGTCGTACTTGGCGTAGCCGGAGTCAGGGTCCTGAGAGGTGATCTTCCGGCCGCGCAGGTCGTAGCCGTAGGACCAGAGGTTGCCCTTGCCGTCCTTCACGCCCTCCAGCAGGCCTGCCTTGTTGTACGTGTACGTGGTGGCGACGTAGTCCGCGGACGTGCCCGTGGGAACGGGAGCACTGCCCTTGTACTGACGCATCTCGACCGTGCGGCCGCGGCCGTCGGCGATCGTCGTGGTCGGGGCCTGGCCGTTCGGCGGGTCGGCGTGGACGCGGTCGCCGCCGTAGGCGTAGGTGGTCCGCCAGCGTTCGTCGCCCGCCACCGCGAAGATGTCCGCGGTCTTGCGGCCGGCGCCGTCGTAGACCATCAGGCTCTGGGCATTGGTGTCGCCGTTCCTGACGGCGAACGGTGTGCTGCTGGGCGCGCCCGTCGTGTAGTAGTCGGTGTTGGTCTTCACGACGCGGCCGAGGCCGTCGTAGAAGGTGTCGGCGATCATGCGCCCGCTGTTCGGTCCTTCGGTCTGGACCTGGAAGGGGCGCAGGTTGCCGTCGTACAGCGTGTACTCGGGCGTTCCGTAGGTGCCGCCGATCTGGATCTTCTGCGTGGTCACCACGGACGGGCCGTCCTGGCGGACGGTGTACGCGTACTTGATGCTCGGTGAGGAACTCCCCTTCGACACGTCGGGGAGCCAGACGCTGGTGAGCCGGCCCAAGCCGTCGTAGGCGAGGTCGGTGCGCCTGCCGTTGGGGTCGGTCTGGGCCAGCGGGACGCCCCAGGCGGGGGCGTACTCCGTGATGGTGTTCCAGCCCCGCTTGTTCGTCTCCACCTTCTTGGTGGCCAGTCCGCTCGTGTCCGTGTAGGCGATCGTCGTAGCGGTGCCTGCCGCGTCCTTGACCTTCAGCGGGCGGCCGTAGGCGTCGAAGTCCGTCGTGGCCAGCTCGGTGACCGTCTCGTAGACGGGCGTGCTGGTGTCGGCGGTCAGCGAGGCCAGTCGCTGGACCTTGGTCGTGTCGCCCTTCGTCGGTCCGGTGCCGAGGCTCTGACCGTCGTAGAAGGTGAGGTCGTCGGAGAGGGTCTGCTTGCCGTGGTTGGTCACGTCGGAGCAGGTCGTCGCGGTTTTGTGCACCCGGTAGGGGAACGCCAGCAGGTGCTTGGCGGCGTTGTCGGCGTAGTAGGTGAGGGTGCACTGGTTGTCGGTGGCGTCGCCGTCGACTCCGAAGTCGTCGACCTTGGTCGGCCGGCCGGTGACGGTGTCATAGGTGTTGGTGCTCTTCGTCACCCGCCACTTGGGGCTCTGCGCCGTGTAGCCCTCGAGTGCCGTGTAGCTGGTGGTCGTGTCCGGGCGGATGTAGCGGGACTCGTCCGTGCCCCAGTCCTGCTTGCGGGAGCCGGTGAGCTGGGTCCAGGGCGTGCTGATGCTCTTGGAGACGATCGCGTCGGCGCTGTAGGAGCCGTTGTACGTGGTCGTCTCGAGCTCGAAGCCGGAGAAGTGGTCGGCGTCCGGGTACGTCTTGCCGGCCGAGTCGGTGAGCGTCTCCGTCCGCTTCGCGCCCGACGGGGTCTGGTCACCGTCGAGGCCGCGGAAGAAGGTGTGCTCGGTGCGGGTGTTGTCCGCCGCGACGACGCCGCCTTCGGAAGCTCTCACCCTGACCTTGGCGTAGCCGCGCCAGTCGCCCCACGTCAGGTACTTGGACTCGGTGATGCCGTCCGGGCGGTTCTTCCGCCAGCCGGTGTCGCCGATGTACTCGTACGACGTGGTCATGTCGGGGGTGTCGCCGACCAGGTCGGTCTGGGTGACCGAGCTGACGACATACTTGTGGAACCAGTCGGTGATCGGTTCCTCGACGCCCGGCGGGTTCCACTTCACCGGGTAGCAGCGCTTGGTGGACTCGCCCTCCTTCGGCAGCGCGGAGGCCGAGCAGTCGGCAGCCGCGTAGTTGACGCTGAGCTGGCCGCCGGACTCGTTCTGCACGCCGACGAGGCGGAACCGGTTCATCGCCTGGATGTTGTCGCCGGAGACGTCGACGCGGTTGGGGAACTGGTTGCCCAGGAGCTCGATGTCCGGCATCGACGTCGCCGTGCCGACCCGGCCCTCGTGGTCGATGTTCTGCAGCCAGAGCGACTTCGAGCCGTCACCGTTGTCGGTGAAGACGTGCGTCAGCTTCCAGTGGTCGACGTCGGACCAGCCGGTGCCCGAGCGGATCTGCGTGGTGACGGACGCCAGCTTCTTGCGGGTCCAGAACGTCGGTGAGTTCTGGCTCTCGCACTTCGTACCGGCCGCGCAGTTCTGGTCCCAGGGGACGTCCGGCCAGCGGGTGGCGGTGGAGTCGGTCAGATCGCCGGGCTCGCAGTCGGCGGCCGCGGCGAGGCAGCGCTCGTCGGTCGTGAAGACGACACGGCCCGGTGCGGCGGTCGTGTACACCTGGTTGTCGCGCTGGCCGTAGTCCACGCGCTTGAGGTAGCCGCCGCGGATGTACGGCTTGCCGTTCTCGGTGTACTTGAGGTTCTGGCTGTAGTAGTTGGTCTCCTTGCCGTAGTAGTAGGACATCACGTTGCCGTGGGTGTCCTTCACGTACGACAGGTTCCAACGCCAGGCCTGGGCGCAGGACGAGGCGTCGAACGTCGACGCGTGGCAGGGCTCGCCGGTGTCGTCGCCGTAGACGGGGACGGTCCAGGTGGAGTCGGTCGTCGGGTCGGGGTCCGTGGTGCCGGTGGTCGCCGGGTCGTCGGAACGCCAGCCCGGAAGGCGGTCCAGGCCGAAGTAGTACTCGGTGCCGTCGGTCGTCGTCAGGCGCCAGTACTCGCCCTCGTTGTCACCGTTGGTCGTGCCGGTGAGCTTCTCGACCGTCGAGTTGTCGTCGCCGGCGAGTCGCCAGGCTCCCGACTTGTCGTCCTTGACGATCTCGCCAGAAGTGCCGCCGGCCAGGGTGACCGTGGCGTTGTCGTACGCCCAGCACTGGTCGCCGTTGGCCTTGTCCTGACCGTCCTGGGCGCAGCCCTTGTAGCGGCGCTCGATGTAGCCGGGTTCGTAGCCGAAGCCCTGACCGGCCCAGGAGCCCTGGGAGTTGGTGACCGCCGTCTGGCCGTCGACGGACTGGGAGCTGTAGCCGAGGCTGACCGAGGGGGCGAGGCCGCCGGGCACCGGCGGGGTGCGCATCGGGTATGACCAGTTGAACGCACCCGAGGAGTTCGAGACGCTCCACTCGGAGGAGGGCTGGAGCGAGGTGGCCGTGTAGGTGCCCTGGTCGCCGGAGCTGTCGGCGGTCGCGGCGAGCAAGGTGACGCCGGTGCTCGTGGACGCCGACTTGAGGGTCTGAGTGGTGACACCGGCGGTCTGGTCGGGGGCGGCGTCAACCGTGGTCATGAGGGTCTGAGCCGATACCGAGTTCGTGCTCTTCAGCTCACGCGGGGTGGCGCACTTCTTCTTCTGGGGGGTGGTCAGCAGACACTCCGGGTACTGCACGAAGCGCAGCCGGGAGCCGTAGCTGCCGCCGTACGCGTCGGCGAAGCCGGAGTAGTCGAGCTGGACCTTGGCCGGACCCGCCTTGTTCACACCATCGGTACGAGCGACCTTGAGAAGTACGCCGTCCACGCCCGCGGCGAGCGACTTCTTGTGGTCGACGACCTCGACGGCCAGTTCGGCCGGGCCCGTGGTGCTCGGCGTGGCCGCCTTGAGGGGCAGGCCCTTGATCTTCGCGAACTTCGTGGAGACGGCCGTCTCCACGCGGCCGGCCTTCGGCCAGGTCACCTTCGCGGGGTCGGTGACGACGGCCGCGTCGACCGGGTTCTTCCTGGGCCTGTCGGCCTTCGCGTCGGTGCCCCGGGCGGGTCCGCGGTCCTTCTGCAGTTCGGGCAGACCGAGGTCCTTGGCCTCGGCCTGGGGGGCGTACTGCGGCAGCAGACCGATCGCCACGGCGATACCGAGGGCTGCCGCCGCTCTGCGTCGTGCGGTGCGGTTCCAGAACGCCGGTCGGGCGCGGAACCACGAGGGCGTGGACATGACTACTCCCAGCGAAGAGGGAAGTGGACGAGGCATCGGGGGCGGGGCGGCAGCGTGGGTGAGCGCCGCCGCCCCGGCCGTTGTCCGACTAGGTGGCGTCTCCGACGCCGGCGGCGATCAGCGAGGCTCGGTACTGGTCGACGACGCCTTGGTAGGCGCTGACCTCGTCAAGTGCTCCGGAGAAGTACTCACCGCCTGTGGCACCGGTCAAAGACCGGCCCACCTGGACGCTCACGGCGGAGAGATCCCAGATGTTGGGCCACAGGGTCTCGACCCCGCTCAGCTGACCGTTGACGTACAGCTTCACCTCGCCGAAAACAGCGTCGTAGGCCAGGATCAGGTGGTCGCCTGCTTTCTCCGTATTCGGCAACGGCATTGAGGCCGGACCAGCCGGCGTCGTCGTCGTCGCGTCAGAAGCGTCCCGATCCGTCACGGCGAGCTGCCAGCGCTGCGTCGCCTGCGAGTAACGGACCACGGCCGCCTGGCCGTTCACCCCCGCCAGGGCGAACACCGTCTGGTCCCTGCCCGGGGCGGCCGAGGCGAGCCGGGCTCGCGCCGCGACGGCGAAGCTGCCCTGCTCCGCGAACAGGTTCGAGCCCCGCTCGGCGAAGCCACTCGTGCCGTCCAACTGGAGGTGCCCGTCGCCCCACAGCGGTACTGCGGGGACGGTCGTGCAGGTCGGGTCCAGCTCGTCGCAGACGGTGTCCGACACCCGGTAGACGGAGGCGCCCCCGGACAGCGCGAGGCCTTCACGGCCGCCTGCCTCCGGCGAGACGCCGTTCTCCGCCTCGTCGAGCGGCCAGTAACCGACCTGCACCGGATCGGATCCACTCACCGTCGCGAGTTCCGGTTCCGTCAGCAGACGGTCGTAGACCTGGACGGCGGACAGCGTTCCCTTCAAGGGGTTCGTGTAGCCCGACAGAGAGAGGGACCTGCCCATCTGCAGCCCGCCGGTGGCTCCCCAGGACGTACGGCGCTGGACCGGCGCGGCCGCTGCCTTGCCGCCCTTGTACAGGGTCATGGTGCGCTTGTCGGCGTCGTAGACGGCGGCCAGGTTCACCCAGAGGTCGGCGACCGCCTTCGTGTCGTCCAGCACCCGCCACTCACCCAGCGAGTCTATGCCGGAGCCGGGGAAGCTGAACTCCCACTTCTGGGCCGTTCCGTCGTAGCCGAGCACGAAGCCGGGCTCGGCCGTACCGTCCTGGCTGACCAGCGTCATGTCGCGGGCGGGCAGTTCGGGGAGGTAGGCCCAGACGGAGACCGAGAACGACTTGGACGTGTCCACGACGGGAGTAGCGGTGGACAGGTGGGCGTCCTGCGATCCGTCGAAGGAGGTCGCGACCTTGTCCTTCATGTCGCCGAGTTTCGTCACGCCGAAGGTGGCTCCGGTGCCCTTCGCCGCCGACGGGTCGCCCGCCCGTCCCGCCGCCGCGGTGGCGGTCGCGGGATCGTCCAGCTTCCACGCGGCTGCGGGTGCTCGGCCGTTGGTGACGACGAAGCTGTATCCGGCCGGGCTCGTCGCGGACTTGCCGGCCGCGTCGACCGAGGTGACCGTCAGCGTCTGCGTGCCGGAGTTGGTCGGCGCCCAGCGCAGCGTCCCCGGCTTGCCGGTGCCCGACTGGGCGGACACGGAGCCGTTGGTCCCGTCCTGGAACTCGTAGCGGTAGGACACGACGTCGGTCGAGGTCGACGTGAAGGTGAAGGTGCCGTAGTCGCCGACTCCGGGATGCGGGGCGTCGTCGTCCGGGTAGTCCGTCGAGGTCACCTTCGGGGCGGCAGGGGTCGTCTTGTCGAGGACGAACTCGCAGGCCAGCGGGGGATCACTGCTGAGCGGTCCCCATCCCTGACCGTCGTTGCCCCGCGCCTGCCAGGCGTAGATGACGTTTTCCAGCAGGGTGTAGGTCCCTGGCGAACCGGGTGTGCCGGTGACCCCGGTCTTCGCCGAGAACTTCGCCATACCCGTCTGGCTGTTGGCCGGGTCGGAGTACGTGCTCTTCGGATCCGTGACGAACGACGACACCTGGATCCACTTCGCGGTCGCGGAGTCGTACCGCTTCAGGATGAACTCGGCGCGCACCGTCTCGGCCTTGCCGGCCACGTCGTTGTGGTCGTAGTCCCGGATGACGGCAGTCATCGTCGGCGCGGTGTCCACGTACGGACGCCCGGAGCCGCTGACGCACTTGCCGCCGGGCGAGATGCTCATCTCCGCTTTGGAGGGCTGCGCGGGAAGACGGTTGTACTTCACCTCCAGCTGGCCGTTGCCGCAGAAGCGGTTCCAGTAGGCGTAGCTCGAATCGTCGAAGGCCGCCAGGCGGAAAGTGGTGGTCGCCCAGCTGCTGTCCGCGGCCTGCTGCACCGCGGACGTCACGTTGAAGCGGAGGTTCTGGTTGGTCGACGTGCACGATCCCGCGCGGGCGGTCGTGGACGCGCTGGTGATCGTCTTCTTGACCGACGGCTGATTGTCCCAGTTCGTGATGGAGCCGATCGCGGCCGCGCCGGTGCTGTTGACCCGGGACAGGACCACCGAGCGCGCGGTGCCGTCGTAGGCGCTGGCCAGGGTGATCGCGAATTCGGCGTCGATGATGTCCTTGAGGGCGAGCGTGCCGGTCGGGATCGCGTAGAACTGACGCTTGCGGTCGTTACTGCTCGCACAGAGCGCGGAGACGTCCGCGGGACAGCGGCCCACACCCTCATGGCCCGAGAACTTCCAGAACTCCGCGTCGGGGAAGTACGACGAGACCATCGTCCACCCGGAGCGCGTGTAGGTCTTGGTCACCGGGTCGATGTACAGCGGGTATGTCGCGGACTTCAGCAGCTTCTCGTCCGGGGTGAGCACCATGGCGCCGTCGCGGAAGCCCAGCTTCACCGGAGAGACACGAGAACCCTCGCCCGGTCCTTCCCTGAGGTCCTCTCCACGGCCGCGGGCCGGGTCGGTCTTGCCCTTGCCCGAAGCCGAACCCGAACCCGAGGCCGACCCCGAGGTCAGACTGCGCTGCGTCCCGGACGCGGTCGTCGTGGAGGCCGTGTCCGTGGCCCCCGTCGAGTCCCACATCTGCGGCTGTGCCGCCTCGAACACCGGCCCGCCCGCACCCTCGTCCACGGCAATGAGGCCGCCGCCCGACTGCGCACGGACCTCTACACCTCGCGTGGTGACGGGCAGGTTGATCTCGGCCAGACGCGGGTCCTGCGCCGCCTCCGGCGTCTTGACCACGAGGAGGTGCGAGAAGCCGTCCACGTCCGCGCTCACTGTCAGGTCCACGCCCGGAAGTACGTCGGCGTAGGTGGCCGTGCTGCCCTCGACCTTCGGTTCGGGCAGTGCGCCCGGTCCCGGCCAGCTGAGGGACATCTGCTTGCCGGCCCGGTCCAGGGTCGCGAACGGGCCCGCGCCGCCGTTGGAGATCGCCATGTCGGCGGTCGACGCCTTGGGGGTCCAGGAGCCGTTGGGCGCCTGGACGAGCGTGGTGTCGAGCGACGCCCACGTGCCGTTCCTGAACACGCGTACGGGCTGGACGTACTCCCGGAGCGTGAAAGTACCGTCCGGATTGGCCAGTGTCTCGCTGCGCTCGGTGCGCAGGTTGACGGCTTCCACCTGCCGGCCGGCCGCAGTGGCCTCCGCCTGGGCCTCCTCCTCGGAGAACGCCTTGCCGTCGCTCGCCGCCTCGCCCTCCGAAGCGGCGACCGCTTCCTTGAGGGACGTCGGCCCGCTCACGGGCACTCCCACCAGTCCTGACGTGAACACCGCCCCCGCCGTCAGGGACACGACCGCCCCGCGCGCGAGATTCCGGCGCCGCTTGAGAGCGAACACCTTTGAACTCCCCACCGTTTGTCTGCTCATCGGTTTTGTGTCCCGGACCTTCGTCGCGTCAGCGAGCGGTCGCGCCGAAGGCTGCCGCCCCCGCCGCCGGGATCCCTCCCTCACCGGGCTTCCAGGTCTGCGTCGGCGCGCTGCCCGAGGCCGCGTTCCACGGGAAGCCGTACAGCGCACGCCCCGCCGCCGGACCGTAGGGAACGCCCACGTAGAGAAGTGACGTGCTTGCGCTCACGCTGATGCCCGCGTAGGTCCGGGCGGACGGGCCGGAGGGAATGCCCGCGCCGGGCTCGATCCAGGAGTCCGCCCCACCGGGCGCTCCCAGCAGCGAGAAGAGCTGGACGCCTCCCGCCTCCGGCGCGTCCGTCGTCGACTCCTCACCCGGCACGCCGACGGCCAGGCGCATGGTGATCGCCGTGCTCACCACGTTGACGCTGGTGTTCACGGCCGCGAGCCGCTGGCCGAAGTAGTCGCCTGCCTCGGCGTCGCCGTCGACGCCGTCGACGTTCTGGTCGATCCGGTTGAGCTGGACGACCGTGCCGTCGGACTTCACGTGGTACACGTGCACCATTCCGGCATCGGCGTTCGTGCCGATGTCCTCCCCCGGCACACCCACGGCCAGGATGGCGTCGGTGATGGTGGCGGCTCCGGACGGGCGGTAGGGAGCCAGCGCGAGGGCGGTGCCGTACTGGTCGTCCGCCTCGCCGACATCACCCGACAGCGTGACGTCCTGCCTCATACCGAAGTACTGGTCCGGAATGCCGTCGGTGTTGAGCGACGGCCGGAACACGTGCAGACCGCCCGCGAAGCCGACCGTTCCGATGCTCTCGCCAGGTACGCCGACCGTGAAGTAGCGGTCGGTCGCGGCGACCGAGGACCCGAAGCGGTCGTAGGCTTCCGCTTCCTCCCAGATCCCGACGCTGTTCTGATGAACCGTCGCGACGGATGGACTGACGCCGTAGGCGTACGCCGCGAACCCCATGTCCGTGAGGCCCGAGCTGTCCTCCCCCGGGATCCCGATGACGAGGAACGGCACGCCGGTCGTCGAGATGCCGCCGGCGACCGAGTAGCCGACCCAGTCGTCCACCTCGTAGTCGTTGGCCAACTTGCCGTCGGACCCCTGTCGGAATCCGAGGCTGGACGCGCCCTGGCCGATACCGGCCGTCGACCCGTAGACGAGGTGCACGAGACCGGCGTCCTTCACCGTGCCGACGTCCTCGTACGGCATCCCGACAGCGATGTCACTGCAGCCGTCGAGGTTCGCGTCGTACACGGCCATCGAGAAGCCGAACCGGTCACCGGCCTCGGCCGCGTCGGAAACGTTCGGCGTGTCCTGCGACAGCGTTGTCACGCCCGCGCCCCCGCCGTACACGATCTGGATCGCGCCGGCTTCTTCCTGGCCCGACACCGTCGCGAGCGGATCGGCGATCGCGACGTCCCGGATGCCGTCACCGTTGAAGTCGGAGTCGACCCCGCCCGCACACGCGGCCGCAGCCGCAGCCGGGGCGCCCACGGCGCCCCCCAGTCCCAGTTGCGACAGCACTAAAACCAACGCCCCAGCGGCCCCGCGCCGCCATGCCCTGTTCACTGGCACGGGTTTCCCCTCCCCCATGTGTTTCTCTGCGCTCGCGCGCCGGTCAGCCAGACTTGCCATGCCCCTGGCATCCCGGAAAAGCGACCCCTCCCCGAGCCCGCTTGCCCTGCCCTTGACACAGCAGGCCCCTCGATAAAGAGGGGCTAAAGAAAGTCAAGTGATCATCTCTTCACTCTGTGTACACAGGCAACACTCATCTCTCACCTCAGAATGTGACAACAATCACAGGGATCGCACACGACTCTCCAAAGCGGATCACGCCGGCGGATCACGCCAGCGGATCACGCCGGCGGACCACCCATACCCATCCCGCCCACCACCCCCGACGGCCGTCCGTCCCAGGGCCCGTATGCTCGCGAAACGAAGGCGGATGACACCGGAAGGCGAAGAAGTGAACTACAGGGTCCAGCCCAGCGCCCAGGTCGACGACAGTGCCGAGATCGGCGACGGGAGCAGCGTGTGGGACCTCGCGCAGATCCGTGAGGGAGCCCGCCTCGGCGAAGGCTGTGTCATCGGCCGGGGCGCGTACGTGGGCTCCGGGGTGCGTATGGGCGACAACTGCAAGCTGCAGAACTACGCGCTGGTCTACGAGCCGGCCGAACTCGGTGACGGTGTCTTCATCGGCCCCGCCGTGGTCCTCACCAACGACCACAACCCCCGCTCCGTGGACCCCGAGTTCCAGCAGAAGCGCGGCGGCGACTGGGAGGCCGTCGGCGTGCAGATCTCCGACGGCGCGTCCATCGGCGCACGGGCCGTGTGCGTCGCCCCGATCACCATCGGCCGCTGGGCGATGGTCGCCGCCGGCGCCGTCGTGACGAAGGACGTCCCGGACTTCGCCCTGGTCGTGGGCGTCCCCGCCCGGCAGGTCGGCTGGGTCGGCCGGACCGGCGTCCGGCTGGTCGAACGGGACGGCGGCGAAGGCCTCTGGGAATGCCCGCAGACCGGCGCGCTGTACGAGGAGAAGGACGGCGCCCTCGTGGAACGCGAAGGCTGACGAAGCCCGCCTGTTGAAAGGGCGCGACGCCGCCTTGGGTAGGGTTGCACTGCCGCGTCGTATCTCCCGACTGGTACCTGTGTCGGACGCGCGGCGCGCAGTTGAAAGGGCGAAAGGGATCCAGATGAACAGCCACGTGCTCTACCTCGCACTTGGTACCTACCGAGTGCGAGCGGCGCGCGAGCAGGTGAAGGAGCTCGCCTCCTCGGGAGCCAGGGTGTCCTTGGTGGCGTTGGACGATCCCGAGTGGCAGGAGACCCTGGCGGAACTCGGTGCGCTGGACGGCGTGGAGGTCGTCCGCGTCGCTCCCGGCAAGGACGGCGGCTGGGCCTCCGCCAAGAAGCTGGCCGGCTCCAAGTCCGGGCCGTTCGCCCAGGCGGACACCATCATCGCCGGTGACGCGCAGGCACTGCCCGTCGCCTGGATCGCGCGCCGCCGCCGCCCGGAGCTCGAACTGCGTCTGGAGCCGCACGGCGCCGGGCGCGAGATCGAGCCCTCCGACCTCGCCGTCCTCACCCCCTGGTATCCGTCCCCGAACAACCCGTTCGCCGGATCCTTCGTCCAGGCGGCCACGGACGCCGTCGGCGAGAACTTCGACCGCGTCACCGTCTTCCACACCGAGGACTGGGCCGGCGACGCCCCCGGCTCGCTCCGCGACGCGATCCCGGCGACCGTCGAACGCCTCCGGGAGCGTTCCGCCCTCGGTCACGTCCTCGACTCGCCCGAGGGCACCGTCGTCCGGGTCCCGGTGCCGCTGACCCGGCGCAAGAACTACGCCCCCTGGGTCGAGGCCCAGGTGGACGCGGTGCGCAGCGCCCTGCCCACCGGCCGCATCGAGGCGCCCCTCGTACACGCCCACGCGGGCATCTACGGCGGTGTGCTGGCCCTGCGGCTCGCCCGCCCCGACGCGCGGGTCGTCGTGACCGAGCACTCCACCTTCCTGGAGCAGGTGTTCGCGCAGGAACAGGGAGAGCAGCTCTACGGCGACATGCTGAAGCGCGCCGACGCTGTCATCTGCGTCGGTTCCGTGCTGCGGGACCAGATCGTCGAGCGTTTCCCGAAGTACGCGGCCAAGATCGGTGTCATCCCGAACGTCGTGGAATTCGATCGTTTCCCGCTTGGCCCCGAGCGCTCTCCCGAGCTGCTGCGATGGCTCTATGTGGGGCGTCTGGTCAAGCACAAGGGCGTCGGCGAGCTGCTGGAGGCCTTTGCGGTCGTCGCCGCCGACGAGCCGCGCGCGACGCTCACTCTGGTCGGACACGGCGCGCTCGAGGACGAGCTTCGCGAGCGCGGCGCGGAGCTGGGTCTGGGTGACCGGTTCCGTATCCTTGCGCCGGTCGCTCCGGACGCCGTCGGCCCGCTGATGCACGACTACGACCTCCTGGTGCACGCCAGCAAGCTGGAGACGTTCGGTATGACGATCGTCGAGGCGATCGCGACCGGGCTGCCCGTGCTCACCGCCCGCAGCGGCGGCCCCCAGGAGACAATGGCCGGCATCGAGCCGATGGTCGGCGCACTGATGGACGTCAGCGACGATCCCGGCGTCATCGTCGAGGCGTACCGGCGACTGCGCGAGACGGCCCATGAGCTCGACCTGCCGAGAGCCCGGAAGATCCTCGAGGGCCGCTACGGGCGTGACGCCGTGGCGAAGCAGCTCCAAGAGGTCTACGAAGGCGCCCTCCCCCCCATCCCCCAGCCCCCCGCCACCGACGCGGCGACCGCCAAGTCCCCCACCCTCAAGAAGAAGGACGCGGCCCCCGACTCCACCGAGCCTCTCGGCCGTGCCGTGATCCTCGCGCTCACCCCTCCCGGCAAGCCCCGCCGGATCACCAACTTCGCCAACGACCTCGTGGACATGGGCGTCGAGGTCACCCTCGTCACCGCCCAGTCGACGAAGCCGTGGGCGCGCATGGGGCTGAACCGGGGCGTGCCGGTGGTGAGCATCGAGGACGCCGAGAAGAAGCTGCGCGTCCCGCGCGCCGAGCGCTTCCTGGTCTACCGCGCGCCGCGGGCGGTGCTGCGCCGGGCCCAGCGGATCGCCGCGAAGAACCGTGAGGCGCTCGGCCCCGAACTGGCCGTCGCGACCGTGAAGCGGGCCCACACCAAGGTCGCCAACGCCTGGCACAAGAAGGTGTTCAACCGCACCTACAAGGAGGTCAGGCCGCAGCTGCTCTCCCGTATCGCCAAGCGGCGCGTGCTTCCGGAGCTGAGTCTGGACGCCGTGGACCACGTGTTCGTCAGCGACATCAACTCCACGGTGACGGGCTGGAAGTGGGCCAAGGCCCACCCGCATCTGAAGGTCACCACGAGCCTGGACCGCTCGGTGTACGACGCCGAGTGAGCCGACGGCAACGAGCGTGACGTGGGCGGTACCACCGGATCTTGCGGTGGTACCGCCCACAACCTTTTCCCACCCCCGGCAGTCGAAGACGACGACAGCGCAACAGGCGAACTGGGGGGAATTTCATGGGAGTTATCGGCAAAACCCTGCCGACGGCAGCCGTCGCGGCCGCGCTCGCGGGCGGAATGCTGTCCGCAACGCCCGCGCATGCCGTGGTGGGCGGCACCACGGCCACCACGTCCGACTGGATGGTGCAGATCCACGTCACCAAGCCCGACGGAAGCGTACGCATCTGCAGCGGGGCGGCCGTGGCGGCGCGCAAGGTGGTGACGTCCGCGGGCTGTGTGGCGGGCGCCGACAGCGTGCGGGTGGCCTCCGGCACCACCAGCCTCCTGGCGGAGACGGAGATGGACCCTTGGAGCGAGGACTCCAAAGCCTCCGCGGTGAGCCGGACCTGGACGGCCCCGGGCTACGACGCCACGACCGGCCGCGACGACATCGCCGTCCTCACCACTGTCGACCTGCTGCACACGTTCACCTACGTGCGGCTCGCAGCCTCGGACGACACCGCCGCGAACACGCCCGCGACCGTCGGCACCTTCTCCGGCTGGGGCAGCACCAGCGGCGCCTCCCAGGCTCCCTCAACCAACCTGCGCAAGGCGTCCCTGGCCGTCCGGCCCGACGCCGAGTGCGCCGAAGCCGCCGGCTCGGCGTGGGTGCCGGGACGGATGTTCTGCGCCGGTCTCCCGGCGACGGGCCAGGACGCCGGCAGCGTG
The DNA here is from genome assembly GCF_040655955.1 of Streptomyces sp. NPDC050263. Lineage (NCBI taxonomy): Bacteria > Bacillati > Actinomycetota > Actinomycetes > Kitasatosporales > Streptomycetaceae > Streptomyces > Streptomyces sp. NPDC050263. The sequence continues at coordinate 21,137 of NZ_JBFAKW010000024.1, forward strand.
ACGCCGTGCACCGGGGACGAGGGCGGCCCGCTGATCAGCGACAACCGCCGCCTCATCGGCGTCTACTCACGCGCCACCGGCTCCGGCTGCACCGCCGACGGCAGCAACGCGGTGTTCACCAAGGTGAGCGCCCTCATGGGCGAGCTGGGCGCCCGGGTCAACGACACGAGCCTGAGCGGCGACGGCCTGGCCGACGTGTTCGCGATGACTCCGAACGGCAGGCGGTACGAGTACGACAGCACCGGCAGCGGCCTGAAGTCCCGCAGTCAGTGGCCCACCCTCGCCAAGCCCTACAGCCGCTACCGCCAGGTCGACCTGAACGGTGACGGATACCAGGACTACGTCTACCGGACCGCCACGGGCGATCTCTACCAGAGCTACGACACCGTCGTGTACGAAGGCTGGGGCAACTGGATCCGCGACCGCTACGAGATGAAGATCGGCAACGGCTGGAACAGCATGCAGTCCATCACCGTCCCCGGAGACGTCAGCGGCGACGGCACCCCCGACATCGTCGCGGTGGACGGCAACGGCGTGCAGTGGGTCTACCCCTTCAGCACCGGGGGCCGCCGGGGCCTCACCGGACGCTGGAAGACCGGTACCGGCTGGGCCGGTTACACCCTCTTCGGCAGCGGCGACTACACCGGCGACGGCAAGCCCGACCTGCTCGCCCGCGACACCGCCGGCCGCCTCTGGATCTACAAGGGCACGGGCCGGGGCGACGCACCCTGGCAGGCCCGCGTCCTGGTCGGCCGCGGCGGCTGGAACTACACCGCGTACGTGGCCTCCGGGGACACCACCGGCGACGGCAAGGCGGACTTCTACACCCGGGACAGCGCCGGAACCCTCTGGCTCTACAAGGGCACCGGCAACGCCTCGGCGCCCTTCCAGAACCGGGTGCGGATCGGCGGCGGCTGGAACATCTACAGCCTGCTCAGCTGACCCGGAGAACACGAAGTGGCGCCCGGCCGGGAAATCCGGCCGGGCGCCACTTCGTCGGCTCTACTGCAACGCGTCAGGCGCCCACGATCTCCCGCAGCCGCTCCTCGAACGGGATGAGCGTCGCCTCGCGGGTGTACGTCTGCGCGTGCTGCTGTGCCACCGCGCGCTGGTCCGGCGTCAGATCACGCGCCGCCTTGCCCGCGGCCACCATCGACGCGGCGAGCGCGTCCACGTCCAGGCTGTTGGCGTTGAACCACAGCGGGTAGCCCTCGAGCACGTCCTGCGCGGCGATGCCGGGCTGGTGCACGGAGACGATGGGGTGGCCGGACGCCATGTACTCGAAGATCTTGCCGGAGGTGACGTACCGTCCGCCGCCCGCGAGGAAGACCAGCACGTCGGCCTCCTCGTAGACCCGGCTGACCTCGGTCTTCGAGACCGGGCCGAGGTAGCGCAGGCCGGTGTCCTCCACGCCCTCCAGGTGGTTGCCCTCGTCGTCGAGGCCGAGGCGGGCCTTGAGGGCGCCGGGGCTGTTCTTGAAGAAGCCGAGGTGCCCGTGGATCTGCAGTTCGGCGTCGGCCAGGTCGGGATGACGCCGGGCGATCTTGAAGGCCTCGGCCATCTCCTCGACCGGCTGCTTGGCCGTCAGGGTGCCGAGGTAGGCGAACTTCAGCGGCTTCGGCTGGTCCTGCTCCTGCCCGGCGGCTTCGGCGGCCTCCGCCGCGGCCTTGGCCACGGCTTCCTTCTCCTCGGCCGTCGGCAGCACGTCCGCGTCCCAGCCGTTCGGCACGACCATCATGCGGTCGGCCACCTCCGGGTAGCGCTCGGCGTGCCAGCCGCGCAGGGCCTCGTTGACGAAGACGGAGGCCGAGGCCTTCGCCAGCATCCGCTTCTCCCACCCCCACGCGATGTGGCCCTCCGGGAAGGCCGGCTCGTCGTGGAAGATCTCCAGCGTCCACGAGTCGCGGTAGTCCATGACGTACGGAACGCCCGTGAGCCGGTTGAACATCCAGGCGGCCCCGAACGAGGCGAACGGGTTGCCGGTGGCGACGACCACGTCGAAGCGCTTCTTGGTGTGCAGCTTCAGGGCCCGCATGACGGACGCCCACGCCCAGGAGGAGTAGCGCTCGGGGAAGAGTTTGGTCTGGCTGAACTTGTAGACGCGCTGGGCCATCAACGGGAAGCTGCGGCGCAGCCAGCTGAACTCGCGCAGGTCGTTCTGCCACGAGTACTTGTTCAGCTCCGGCCGCTCCACGTGGATCCGCGGGTCGACGGTCTTCGACAGCTCCTCGTCGACGGATCCGATCACGTCGTAGAGGAAGTCGAACGGCGCGGCGCAGACGGTGACGTCCCAGCCCCTTTCCACCAGATGGTTGGCCGTGGCCCGGGCGCGGTAGACGCCACTCGCCCGCGACGGCGGGAAGTAGAACGCCAGGTAGAGCACACGGGGGCGCCGGTCGCTACGGTTCTTCATCGGTCTTCCTCGGTAGGTCAGCGAGCGGCTGAGGGCTGGGCGGGCGCGGTCGCGGGGGACGGTACAGCTGTTTCGACGCTGTAGGCGATGCGCGGGGTTCCCCGGCCGTCGGAGGAGTTCCAGAACTCCGTCAGCTCCACCGCGCGGGGAATGGACAGGGCGTCGGCGACGACGATGAGGTCCGGGCCGCCCTCGGAGCCGAAGCTGCGCCGGACCATACGGGTCCCGGCGGCGGGCCACAGCTTGCGGTGCACCGGCAGGAACACGCGGCGGTGCACCCGACCGGCCACGCCCTTCTCGTACGCCTTGAGCGCCTTGTCGGTACGCCCGCGCAGCCGGCCGCGGCCGATGGCGCCGGCGACGCGCCGGGGGACCCGGTAGAGCACCGCGCGCTCGATGCGGCGCGGCAGATGGCGGGCCTCCAGCTCCTCGAACGTGACCAGTCGCACGCCCGGCGCGAAGGTCTCGGTGTCCCAGGGCTTCTTCTGGCCGACGAGGACGACGACCTTGCCGCCGGCCGCGACGACGGCAGCGGATTCTTCGACCACGGCCCGCTTGCGCGCGGCGCCGACGGCCAGGAACAGTACCTGCATGTCACTCCATCACGGCGAGTCGGGGAACCAGAGTCGGTAGTGCGCCTGGGCCACGGCCTCGTAGCCGTAGTCGGCCGCGAGCTTGGCCTGGGCGCGGCCGAGGTCCAGCCCGCCGTCGAGGAAACGGGCGCGCAGGCGGCGGAAACCGTCGCTGACCGACTCGGCGTTCTCTTCCACGTCGATGAGTTCGCCCGCGGCGTCCTCGATCCCGGCGAGGATCTTCTGGGGTCCGCCGCACCGGGTGACCAGCACCGGCAGACCGGCGGCGAGTCCCTCGACGATGGTCATGCCGAACGTCTCGTACCGGCTGGGGTGCACCAGCAGGTCGTGCTCCCGCATCAGCTCCAGCGCCCGCTCGTGCGGGATGGCGCCGAGCAGTTCGACCGCGTCGCCCAGGCCGAGTTCGGCGATGCGCTCGGTGAGCGGGCGGCGCAGGGGTCCCTCGCCCGCCAGGGTGAGGGTGAGGGTGGGGTCCTCGGCGTGGCACTGGGCAAACGCCTCGAGCAGCCAGTTGACGCCCTTGTGCTCGCCCAGGGTGCCGAGGTAGATCCACTTGACGAGGTCCTTCACCGGCTCCGGGCGCGGTTCGTCGAAGGAGATCGGATTCGGTATGCGCAGGATTTTGTCCGCGTGGTGCGGGAACTGCTGCTCGAGGATCTCGGTGATCTTGTCGCCGACGACGAGGAAGCCGGTGACCCCGTTCAGGAGTTCGTCGTACAGCTCGACGGCCTGGGGGTCCTCGAAGACCTTGTCCAGGAACGAGGCGTGTTCGGTCACGAACACCTTGGCGTCGGGGCGGGCGTTCTTCAGCGCGGCCCAGCCGCTGGGCATCCCCACGTGGGCGTGGACGACGTCGGCCGGAATGGGCTTGCCGCCGAGGAGATTGCGCAGCTGGCGCTCGTGGTTGAGGGTCTGGGCGCCGTAGTTCTGGCCGCGCGGGACGGTGACGGGGAACTGCACGAGCTCGGCGCCGCCCGCGGTGGGCACCCGGTTGACGGCGAGGGGCATCAGCTTCGCGTTGGCGGCCTCGACCGCCTCGGTGCGCGCCGCGTCCATCGGGGCGACCCACGGGTCGCAGTGGTAGACGGTGAAGCGGTCGCAGCCCGGTGCCGTCGCCGCCACCATCGCGTGGACGAACGACCCCCGGAAAGGCAACTCCCGTGTCGGATACCACGGCGTGACCACGGCTACATCCCGGGGTGCTGCCTGCTTCATGTCAACTTCCTTATGGATCGCACGAGGACGCGTCACATTATCACCGGCTTTGCCACCGGCCGACGCCAGGACCGGACCGCGCCGGCCCTGGCGTACGGGGGGACGGAGACGGTCAGCGCCCGCTTCGGACGAGGCTCTGCCACTCCTCGAGGATACGGACGACGTTGTGCGAGGCCCGCCCGTCGCCGTAGGGCGTGCCCTTGTCCGCGGTCGGCGCGGGACGGGTGACCGTCGCGGCCCACTCGTCGGCGGACAGCGTGTGCGGGTCGGGCACCAGGAGGTTCCAGCCGGTCTCGACGGTCTCGACCCACTCCGTCTCCGGACGGATCGTGGTCGTGACGCGCTCCAGCAGGAACGCCTCCTTCTGGAGACCGCCGGAGTCGGTGACGACACCGGTCGAGGCCAGCACGGCGGCGACCAGACCGGCGTAGGGCAGCGGGCGGCCGACGTGGAGCGAGCCCTTCGTGAGCTCGATGCCGTGCTCCTTGGCCCGGGCGACCAGACGCGGGTGGGCGAGCAGCGCGACCGGCACCGGCAGCGCGGCCAGCGAGTCGACGATCGCGGCGAGCCGCTCGGGGTCGTCGGTGTTGTCCGGCCGGTGGATCGTGGCCAGCAGGAACGGCTGCGCGGGGTCGATGCCCTCGGGCAGCGCCGGCAGCTGGTGCTCGCCGGCGAGCACGGCGTCCCGGATGCGCAGGCAGATGTCGACCATCACGTCGCCCGCCAGGACGGAGCGCTCCTTGAGGCCCTCGTCGGCGAGGTGCCGCATGGCCTCCTCGGTCGGGGCGAGCAGGACGTCCGCGCAGTGGTCGGTGAGGACGCGGTTGTGCTCCTCCGGCATACGCCGGTTGAAGGAGCGCAGGCCCGCCTCCAGGTGCGCGACCGGCAGATGCATCTTCACGGCCGACAGCGCGCCGGCGATCGTGGAGTTGGTGTCGCCGTACACGAGGACCCAGTCGGGCTGCTCCCGCTCCAGGACCGGGTCGAGTGCGGAGAGCACGGCGCCGGTCTGCGTCCCGTGGCTGCCCGAGCCGACCCCGAGGTGGACGTCCGGGTCGGGAATGCCGAGTCCGTCGAAGAAGACGTCGGACAGATCGGCGTCGTAGTGCTGCCCGGTGTGCACGATGAAGTGCTCGTGATCAGTCCCGGCGAACGCGGCCGCGATGGGCGCCAGCTTCACCAGTTGGGGCCGGGCTCCGACAATGCTGATGACTTTCACTGCGCACTCTTCATTCTGGCTCAGGGCGGTGGGGGACTGACGCCATCATAAGGTCGGCGCCATGCGGGCCCCGCACCCGCTCCGTCCGGCAGGACGGTACGGGTGCGGGCCCCTCGCTTCGCTGATCGGGCGTTCGGTCAGCCGCCGATGACGACGCGGCGGACGCCCTTCCAGGCCTCCGGGTCCGTCGTACGGCGACCGTCGACCAGGACGGTGACGTCCGGCAGGTCGGCCGGGGTCAGGGTGCGGTACTCGGCGTGGTCGGCCTGGAGGATCGCCGCGGTGACCTTCTCGCCGGCGTGCGGGGCGAGACCGTGGGCGGCGAGCTCCTCGTCCGTGTACATCGGGTCCGAGACGTAGGGGACCGCGCCGCGCGCCTTGAGGGCCTCGACGGTCGGGAAGACGCCGGAGAAGGCCGTCTCCTTCACACCGCCGCGGTAGGCGGCGCCCAGCACCAGCACGTTCACCCCGGTCAGGTCGCCGTAGGCGGCGGCCAGCAGGTCGACGGCGTACTCGGGCATCGCGGCGTTCGCCTCACGGGCGGAGCGCACGACGGTCGCGGCCGGGTCGTTCCACAGGTACATCCGCGGGTAGATCGGGATGCAGTGACCGCCGACGGCGATGCCCGGCTGGTGGATGTGGCTGAAGGGCTGCGAGTTGCAGGCCTCGATGACCTTCTTGACGTCGATGTCGTTCTGGTCGGCGAAGCGCGCGAACTGGTTCGCCAGGCCGATGTTGACGTCCCGGTAGGTCGTCTCGGCCAGCTTGGCCAGCTCGGAGGCCTCGGCAGTGCCCAGGTCCCAGACGCCGTTCGGCTGCGGCAGGTCGGCGCGCTCGTCGAAGTCGAGGACCTCCTCGTAGAACGCCACACCACGGGCCGCCGACGCCTCGTCGATGCCGCCGACCAGCTTGGGGTAGCGGCGCAGGTCGGCGAAGACCCGGCCGGTCAGCACGCGCTCCGGGGAGAACACCAGGTGGAAGCCCTCGCCCGCGGTCAGACCGGAGCCCTCGGCCAGCATCGGCGCCCAGCGGGTGCGGGTGGTGCCGACCGGGAGGGTCGTCTCGTAGGAGACCAGCGTGCCGGGCTTGAGACCCTGCGCGATCGCCTTCGTCGCGGAGTCCATCCAGCCGAAGTCCGGGGTGCCCTCAGCGTCCACGAACAGCGGGACGACCACGACGACGGCCTCGGACTCGGCGACCGCCGCCGCGGTGTCCGTGGTCGCGCTCAGCAGCCCGGCGTCGACGGCCTGCTTCAGCTTGACGTCGAGGTCGTGCTCGCCGGGGAACGGCTCGACGCCGGCGTTGACCAGCTCGACGACCTTCTCGTTGACGTCCGCGCCGATGACCCGGTGGCCCTTGGAGGCGAACTGCACGGCCAGCGGGAGGCCGATCTTGCCGAGTGCTACTACACAGATGTTCATGGAGGGTCGCTACTTCCTTTTGGAACCGGTCGGCTTCTTGAAACCGGCGGACTTCAACTTTCTGACGCCGACCGCTCTCACGCGGCCGGCCAGGGACTTCAGCTTCCGGGGAGGAGCTGCCACCGCCCGGAGGATCAGTGCCCTCTTCGGCGGGTGCATCTGGGCCGTGTCGATCACGACCCGGCCCTTGTCGTTCACCAGGGCCGACGCCCGGTAGGGGTCCCCCTCCCGCCCCCACTGGCGGGCCAGCGGCATCGGCAGGTCCGTGCCGCGCACGGGGATCTCGTACGTCGTACCGACGAGGGTCACGTACAAGCGCAGACCTCGCTTGGCGGTGACGTACTCCAGCGGGATCCGGGCGTGCAGCACGCCGGCGGCGCCGTCCTCGGCGGGCTTCACCACCTGCTCGCCGACCGTTTCCGGGAGCTTGGCCCCGCTCTTCAGCTTCAGTGCGCCCGGCTTGTCGGCCGACTTGGGCATGGCGCCCGTCGCGAGCCGCAGGCTGACCCCGTCGAGGCCGCCGAGCACGGGCACCCGCACGGACACCGTGTAGGTGAGGCCGTCGCCCTCCTGCTCCCAGTCGGAGGCGAGCAGTCGGGTGCCCGGGGCGAGCTGGGCGGCCACCGAACCCCCGGGCAGCACCTCGAACACGCGGTCGGACAGGCCGAGGCGCGGGTCGCGGAAGCCGGGGTAGCGGGCGAAGGCGTGGTCGTCCTCGACGAGGAACGTGACGCCGGATTCCGCCTCCGAGCTGATCATCGTGGACAGCTCGTCGACCGCGCCGGCCTGGGCCAGCGCGATGCGCACCCGGCGCTTGACGTCCATGGCGTCCCGGATGCCGTCGGTGAAGTACGCGTCGGCCAGCTCCGCGATGCCCGCGCAGATCCGCCGCTGGAGCTCGCCGTCCAGGCCCGGGAAGTCGTCCTGGACCAGCTTGGCCAGCTCCCAGGTGAAGTGCCGACGCAGCATCGCGTCCCGCTGGGGACCCGCCTCGATGAGACCGGCCGCGGAGCCCATCATCTCGGCGGTGCATTCGAGCCGGGAGAGGTGGTCGGCGCGGTAGGTGATGTTGCTGTTGTCGCCCCGCTTGACCGCGTAGTAGCAGGTGTAGTTGGCGACCACGGAGATCTTGCGGGCCCGCACGAGGGCCTCGATGGTGAACGGCTGGTCGCTGCCCACGGCCATGTGCTCCGGGAAGCGCAGCCGGTGCTTCTCGACCAACTCCCGGCGGAACAGCTTGGTGTTGGCCAGGGTGTAGGGCACCCCCGGCTCGTCCAGAGCGACTTCCCGGTTGCCGTGCTGGTAGAGCTCCTGGTGCACGTACCGGCCGTTGGTGCCGACCATCTTGCCGATCACGACGTCCGAGCCCTGCTTGTCGGCGTACTTCACCATGCGCTCGAGAGCTTCCTCGCCGAGGTAGTCGTCGGAGCCTATGAAGTACACGTAACGGCCGGTGGCCACGTCCAGCGCTCGGTTGCTGGGCGCGGCCGGGCCGCCGGAGTTCGACTGGTGGATCACTTTGACGGTGTCCGGATACAGCGCCGCGAACCGATCCAGTTCGCGGCCGCTGTCGTCCGTGGAGCCGTCGTCGACGGCGACGATCTCCAAGCGCTCACGTCCGATGGTCTGTTTGACCAAGGAGTTCAGGCACTCCGTCAGATACGGCATCGTGTTGTAGACCGCGACGACGACACTGACGTCAGGCGCAGCACTCATGCTCGGGCTCCTGGTCTCCGCCAGCCGGAACGGCTGGGTCCTGCGGGGAAAGTCTCACAGAACATAGGAGTCCTACCGAGCACGCACCGTTCCCCCGATGTGTGATGCTCAGCTGCCATGGACGGCCAGGTCCTCCACCGGAAGGGTAACGCTGGTGTTCGTCGTGGCCGATTCGAGGAGCGCGGCGGCCACCTCGACCGTGCGCATGCCCTGACGCAGGGTGCAGATGTCCGCATCCTTGCCGAGCACCGCGTCCCGGAAGAGCTCGTGCTCGACCTGGAGCGGCTCGCGCTTCGGGATGGCGTACCGGATCATGTCGCCCTCGGAGACGCCGCGGAAAGCCCGCAGGGCCTCCCACTCGGTGGTCACCGCGGCGTTGGAGTGGAACGTGAGGTCGGCGGTGAGGGTGTCGGCGATGAAGCAGCCGCGCTCACCGGTGACCGAGGTGAACCGCTCCTTCAGCGGGCTCAGCCAGTTCACCAGGTGGTTGACCATGGTGCCGTCGTCGAGCCGGCCCACCGCGGAGACCATGTCCTCGTGCTCACGACCGCTCTTGGAGACGGTATGCGCGGCGATGGACACGTACTGCCGGCCGGTCACCCAGCCGGTGAGGTCGATGTCGTGCGTGGCGAGGTCCTTGACCACGCCGACGTCCGCGATGCGGTGCGGGAAGGGACCCTGACGACGGGTGACGACCTGGTAGACGTCACCCAGCTCGCCGGCCTCCAGCCGGGCCCGCAGCGACATCAGCGCCGGGTTGCACCGCTCGATGTGACCGACGCCGGCCACCAGACCCCGCGACTCGAACGCCTCGACGAGACGCCGGGCGCCGTCGACGGACTCCGCGAGCGGCTTCTCGACCAGCGCGCACACGCCGGCCTCGGCGAGCGCCAGACCGACCGGCTCGTGCAGCGCGGTCGGGCAGGCCACGACGGCGTAGTCCACGCCGAGGGCGATGAGCTCCTCGACGGTGTTCAGGATCGGCGCGCCCTGGGCGGCGCCGAACTGGTCCCCCATCGGGTCGACGACGCCGACGAGGTCGACGCCGTCCAGACCCGACAGGACACGGGCGTGGTGACGCCCCATGGAACCGAGGCCGACGAGTCCCGCTCGCAGCGACTTCCCGGTGCTCACAGTTGCTCCCCCAGAGCATTGACGGCGGTGACGATGCGCTCCAGGTCCTGCGTGGACAGGGCCGGGTGCACGGGCAGCGACACGACCTCGGCGGCCGCGCGGTCCGTCTCGGGCAGGTCCCAGTCGCGACCCGCCTTCTGGTCCGGCTCCCAGTACGGCTTCAGCCGGTGGATGGGGGTCGGGTAGTACACCGCGTTGCCGATGCCGGCCTCGGTCAGCTTGGCCATGGCGGCGTCGCGGTCGCCCTGGATGCGGACCGTGTACTGGTGGTAGATGTGCCGAGCGCCCTCGGCGACCTTGGGCGTGATCACGTTCGGCGCGGTGATGTGCTCGGTGAGGAACGCGGCGTTGGCGATGCGCTGCTCGGTCCAGCCGTCCAGCTTGCCGCGCTGCACACGGCCGATCGCGGCCGACACGTCCGTCATCCGCACGTTCACGCCGACGATTTCGTTGGCGTAGCGCTTCTCCATGCCCTGGTTGCGCAGCAGGCGCAGGGTCCGCGCGGTCTCCGCGTCCCCGGTGGAGATCATGCCGCCCTCGAGGCTGTGCATGTTCTTCGTCGGGTAGAAGCTGAACGTGCCCGCGGCGCCGAAGGCGCCGACCGGGGTGCCGTGCAGTGCGGCCGCGTGGGCCTGGCAGGCGTCCTCGATCACGGCGAGCCCGTGCTGCCCGGCGATCTCCATGATCTTGTCCATGGCGGCCGGGTGACCGTACAGGTGCACCGGCATGATCGCGGCGGTGCGCGGCGACAGGGCCGCCTCGACCGCGGCCGGGTCCAGGCAGAACGTCTCCGGGTCGATGTCGACGAAGACCACGTCGGCGCCGACCAGCCGCACCGCGTTCGCGGAGGCGGCGAAGGAGAACGACGGCACGATGACCTCGTCGCCCGGGCCGAGGCCGAGGGCGAGGAGGGACAGGTGCAGCGCGGAGGTACCGGAGTTGACCGCGACGCAGTGGCGTCCGGCGACCAGCTCCGAGAACTCCTCCTCGAACGCGGCCACCTCGGGCCCCTGGACGACCATGCCACTGCGCAGCACGCGCACGGCGGCCTCGATCTCCTCCTCGGAGATCACAGGCTTGGCGGCCGGTATGAACTCATGGGCGTCGGTCATCGACATCCCCTCCTCGTACGGCGACCTCGAAGGCGCACCACGTCACGCGTCGTCGGGAAGGGGCCGTGTCGATGCTCAGCACGGCCGCGTCCCTGGTTGTCCGCCGACCCTCGAGGCGAGCGAACAGTTCGTATACGGGACCCCGCTCCCCCCGAAGGGTTCCGTGCGGGAAGTCAGCCGTGTCCGGCTGTGGTCACGGTGTGCATGTCTTTGGCCACCGGGACCACGGTGCACGTTACCAGCCTGCGGACGGCGATTTTCCCTAGGGTTATCACAGCGAAACCCACCGTACGGGTGGGCTGCGCCACAGCGAGACACAGAGTAACTCCCCTGTGAACCCACTGCGACACGGCGCGTGGCCGGGTCACGACGATCACCCGGCGGGACGGCTGTGCGGGCGGCCGGTGGTTCCCGGATGCCCGCACAGCCGTTCGCTCGGACGGACGTCAGTCCTCCGTGGAGGCGGTGACGGACGGCACGCTCTGCTGCGCCGCCGCCGTCTTCTTCGACGCGGCCTTCTTCGCCGTCGTCTTCTTGGCGACGGTCTTCTTCGCGGCCGTCTTCTTGGCCGCGACCGTCTTCTTGGTGGCCGCCTTCTTCGCCGTGGCCTTCTTCGCCGTCTTGCGGGCGGCGGCCTTCTTCGCGGGAGCCGCCTCCGCGTCCTCGGCGGGCGCCTCGGCCACCTCGGCCTCGGCCGTCACGTCGGCTGCCACCTCGGTGGCGGCCTCCGGCGCGGCCGACGGGACGACCACGACGGCCGTCTCCTCGGACGCGGTCGGCGCGGTGGCCTTGCGCACGGCGCGACGCCGCGGGCGGGCCTGGGCCGCGCTCTCGACGACGGGCTCGGCGGCCTGCTCGGCCTCGGGCTGCTCCACCGGAGCGACCTCGGCGGCCGGAGCCTGCGCGAGAGCCGGCTCGGCGACCGTCACCACGGCGGCCTCCGCTCCCGCGGGCGAACCGGCCGGCGCGGACACCTTGCGGGTGGCGCGACGGCGCGTACGCCCCTTGGGCGCGGCCTCGTCGACGACCGGAGCCTCCGCCGTCTCGACGACCGGGTCCTCGACGGCGACCGGCTCGGCCTGCGCGACGGCCGCCTCGACGACGACCTCCTGCGCGGCGGGCACGTCGGCCGGCCCGGCGGCAGGCGCCTCGACGGGCTCCTCCACGGGCTCGGCCGTGACGAGCGGCTCGGTGCCGCCGGCCTTGCGCGACGAGCCGTTCCTCGACTCGCCGCCCCTCGGCGCACCCGCCGGAGCGGACGCCCGACGGCTCGCCCGACGCCGGCCCCGGCCACGCGTGGCGGCGGCCTCCGCCTCGGCGATGCTGCTGTACAGCTCCTCGTCGGGCGCGTAGTCGGGGGCCGGGAGCGCAATCGGCTCGGCTGCCTCGGCGGCGACCTCGGCCTCGCTCTCCGCCTCCTCCTCGACGCTCACGAACGGCTCGAGGACGTCGACGTCGGCCGCTGCCGTCTCGTGCTCGTGCTCGTGGGGCTGGCCCTCGCCACCGCGGCCGCGCTTCTTGCGCTTGCCACCGCCGCCGACCGCGGTCGGCTGCTCCATGTGGACGATGACACCGCGTCCGTTGCAGTGCACACAGGTCTCGGAGAACGACTCCAACAGCCCCTGGCCGACCCGCTTACGGGTCATCTGCACGAGCCCCAGCGAGGTCACCTCGGCGACCTGGTGCTTCGTACGGTCGCGGCCCAGGCACTCCAGGAGGCGCCGCAGCACCAGGTCCCGGTTGGACTCCAGCACCATGTCGATGAAGTCGATCACGATGATGCCGCCGAGGTCGCGCAGCCGCAGCTGACGCACGATCTCCTCGGCCGCCTCCAGGTTGTTCCTGGTGACGGTCTCCTCGAGGTTGCCGCCCTGACCGGTGAACTTTCCGGTGTTGACGTCGACGACGACCATCGCCTCGGTCCGGTCGATCACCAGCGAACCGCCGCTGGGCAGCCAGACCTTGCGGTCCAGCGCCTTGGCGAGCTGCTCGTCGATCCGGTAGGTGGCGAAGACGTCGACCTCGGAGGTCCACCTCGCCAGCCGCTCGGCCAGGTCGGGCGCGACGTGCGAGACGTACCCGTGGATGGTCGACCAGGCCTCGTCACCGCTGACGATGACCTTGGAGAAGTCCTCGTTGAAGATGTCGCGCACGACGCGGACGGTCATGTCCGGCTCGCCGTACAGCAGCGTCGGGGCGTTGCCGCCGTTCTTCGCCTTCTTCTGGATGTCCTCCCACTGCCCCTGCAGCCGCTCGACATCGCGGCGCAGCTCGTCCTCGCTCGCGCCCTCGGCGGCGGTGCGCACGATCACGCCCGCGTCCTCGGGGACGATCTTCTTGAGGATCGTCTTCAGCCGGGCCCGCTCGGTGTCGGGCAGCTTGCGGCTGATCCCGGTCATCGACCCCTCGGGGACGTAGACCAGGTAGCGGCCGGGCAGCGAGACCTGGCTGGTCAGACGCGCGCCCTTGTGCCCGATCGGGTCCTTCGTCACCTGCACGAGCACCGACTGGCCCGACTTCAGGGCGGCCTCGATGCGACGCGGCCCGTTGGCCATGCCGAGCGCCTCGAAGTTGACCTCACCGGCGTACAGGACGGCGTTGCGCCCCTTGCCGATGTCGATGAAGGCGGCCTCCATCGACGGCAGCACGTTCTGCACCTTGCCCAGGTACACGTTGCCGACGTAGGAGGTCGACTGCTCCTTGTTCACGTAGTGCTCGACGAGCACGTTGTCTTCCAGGACGCCGATCTGGGTGCGCTCGCCGCTCTGGCGGACGACCATCACCCGCTCGACGGCCTCACGGCGGGCCAGGAACTCGGCCTCGGTGATGATCGGCACCCGGCGGCGGCCCTGCTCGCGGCCTTCCCGGCGGCGCTGCTTCTTCGCCTCGAGACGGGTCGAGCCCTTGATGGACTGCACCTCGTCGGACGGCTCGGAGGGCTTGCGCGGCTCACGGACCTTGACGACCGTGCGCTCCGGGTCTCCGTCGCCCGGCTGCTCGGCCTCGCCCGAGGAGTCACCGGCGCGACGACGACGGCGACGGCGGCGACGGCTGCCGGCGGTGGAGCCACCGGCCGAGTCCTCGTCCTCCGCGTCCTCGTCCTCCTGCTCGGCGGTGTCCTCGGCGTCCTGTGCGGCCTGCGCGGCGGCGAGGTCGTCGGCGCTCTCGTCCGACTCCCCCTCGCCGTCGGCGGCATCGCCACGACGACGGCGTCGGCCGCCACGGCGGCGACGGCGACGCGAACCGGTCTCCTCGGTCTCGTCGTCACCCTCGACATCGGCCTCGTCGACCTCGTCGGGCTCCTCCGACTCGCTCTCCGCCTCGTCCTCGACGGCGGGGGCGGCGGTCTCGACCGGTGCGGCGGGCGCGGCGGTGCGGGCGGCCTCGGGCTCCTCGCCGAAACCGGCGCCACGGCGGCGGCGACGGCGACGCGACCCGGTCGGCTCCTCGATGAGCTCCTGGGCCGGCTGAGCCTCCTCGGGCTCCTCGACCTCGGTGGCCTCCGCCTCGGCGGCGGCCGCCTCGGCCGCGGCTCGCAGCGGGGTCTGGAACTGCGGCTCGGCGAACACGGGCGCCTGGAACACGGCGACCGCGGGCCGGGCCGGACGACGCGGCGCGTCGTCCTCGCCGTTGCCCTTCACGGGCTCGGGCGCGGAGAAGCCGCCGGCGGCCCGACGGACCACCCGGCGACGCCCACGCCGCGGACCGGCGTCCTCGTCGGCCTGGGCGGGAGCTTCGGCAGCGGGGGCTTCGGGAGCCTTCGGCTCTTCGGCAGCGGCCACGGGGGCGGCGGGCTCGGTGGTCTCGGGGACCTCGGCCTCGGCGGGCGCGGAGACGCGGCGCGTGGCGCGACGGCGGGTACGCGGAGCGGCCTCGGCGACCTCGGCGGGCGCCTCCTCCGCAACCGCGGGCGCCTCGGGCTCGGCGGCGACGGCGGGCGTCTCCGCCTCCGGGGCGCCGGCGGGCGCGGTGGCCCGGCGGGAGGCCCGGCGCCGCGTACGGGGAGCGGCCTCGGCAGGAGCCTCGTCGGCGACCGCGGCGGCAGGCTCGGGCAGGGTCTCGACGGCGGCCTCCTGGGCGGCGGGCTCGACGGCCTCGGCCGCGGCGGGCGCGGTCACGCGACGCGTGGCCCGGCGACGGGCACGGGGAGGAGCGGCGTCCTCGGCGGCGGTCTCCTCGGCGGCCGGTTCGCTCGCCTCGGCGGCGGCCACGGGCACGACGGTCTCCGCGACCTCGGCGGCGGCCGGAGCCCCGGCGGGCGCGGAGGCGCGCCGGGTGGCCCGGCGGCGCGTACGAGGAGCGGCCTCTTCGGGCTCCTCCGCCTTGACGTCGGCCTTGACGTCGGCCTGGCCGTCGGTCTGGAGGTCCTCGTCCTTGAGGTCCTCCTCCGCCAACTGCTCGGCGGACTCGACGGCCGGTATGGCCGGCGCGGTGATCTCGGCCGAGGTGTCGGCGGCGCCGACCGGCGGACCCGCCGGCCGGGAAGCGGCCCTGCGCCGACGACGCGGCGGCAGGGTGTCGCTGGGACTGTTCGATTCGGAGTCCGTCACGGACTCTGTGGATTCGGTTGGCTCGAGCATGCGGGCGTTTCTCCCGTCAGGCTCCCGGGCGCCGCGCCTGGTCCGGCGTCGATCACGAAGGATCGACCGCCGTTGACGTCCGCGGCTCGCGCGATGCGCGGTGCCGCCGTCCGGGGCGCGGGCGCCGCACGGGAGCTCTCTGTGTCCTGTCTCGCCGGTTCCGTACGCCGAATGCGTACGGCCTGGCGAAAGTCTTCTGGTCGGTGCGCTGCCCGACCCAGGTGGCTCCCGAGTACGAGGGCGGCGCTACGACGTTCGTCCCTTCGCGGAACCTTCCCTACGCGGGCGCCTTCGCGGCGGCAGCGGGATCGGCCGTTGTAGGGGCCTGAGCTGCCTCGCGGTCGGGCGCGAGCGGGTCGGTCACCGTGCCGGTCTCTTCATCGAACAGCCCCTGCGCCAGCCTGGTCACCGCAGCGGGGACCGGCGGCGCCAGGTCGGCCACGGCGCGAAGACCGGACAGGACGTCGTCGGGTCGAACGGCAGGCGTCACGTGCCGAACAACCAGCCGCAGTATCGCACAGGGCTGGTCGGTCGGCCTATCAGCAGGTTCACTGTGCGTTTCAAGTTGTACGACCGCGGCACGGGCGTCGAAGGTGCGGACGCCGTTCTTGGTCATGCGCTGGACCTCTACGGCGTCGGCCTCGTTGAAGGCGTCCACCGCGCGATCGGCGTCGGCCTGGTCCACCCCGGCCAGCCGCAGCTCCCATACGGAGGCCGTCAGCCGGTCGGCGAGACCCGAGGTCCGGGCCTCGACCGCGTCGACGACGTCGAGCCCGGTGGGCAGCGACTCGTCGAGCAGAGCTCTCAGCTTCTCCGGGTCACGCGCCGCGGTGAGCGCGATCTCCAGGTACTCCGCCTCACTGCCCGTGCCGGTGGGTGCGGCATTGGCGTACGACACCTTCGGGTGCGGCGTGAACCCCGCCGAGTACGCCATCGGCACCTCGGCACGGCGCAACGCGCGCTCGAAAGCACGCTGGAAGTCACGGTGGCTGGTGAACCGGAGGCGGCCGCGCTTGGTGTAGCGCAGTCGAATGCGCTGCACCGCGGGTGCGGGCGGCGGGCCTTCGGGCTGTCGCTTGCCCAGTGTCGTTCAGTCCTTCGTGAGAGCGGTCGTACTGCTACCAAGAGTACGTGTCTTGTCCGCCGATGGTTCCCGACGGGCGATCGCCTCCCGTTGCACCGGCTCCCCGAAAAGCAGCCGCCGCACGTCGGCGCGGGCCTGCCGGGCCGTCTCCCGGGCGGTGGCCAGCGCCTGCCGGGCAGCCCGGCTCACGCTGCGCGCGGCCTGGGCGGCGGGACGCAGCACGGCGTCCCGGACGACGTGCCCGACCGGGGTGAGAACGGTCCGGTACACCCAGCGCACGGGCTCCACGAAGATCCACCGGAAGAGCGTGCCGAGGAACCGCCCGACGGCGCGCGAGATCCGTCCGGCGATCCGCCAGGCGTGCCCGAGGGCCTGCCCCACCTCGCGCGCGACGACCGCGAGGAAGCGCCCGACGGGGGCGAGCACCCAGCGCCACAGAGCGAGCGCGGGCAGCACGACCAGCACCCTGGCCGTCCAGTACAGGACGAGCCCGATCCCGCTGACCAGCACCCCCAGGAACCAGCCCACCCCGCGCGCGCACCAGGCGATCGCCCGCCCGATGGGCGCGAGAAACCACTCGTAGACCCACCGGGCGGGCACGACGGCCAGATACCGCACCAGCCACGCCACGGCGGTGTACGCACCGACGCAGACCCCTGTCACCAGCCAGTGGACGGCCCGCCCGACCGGCGTCAGCACACGCGCGTACACCCACGCCAGTGCGCTCCGAACGCCTCGCCCGAACGGCGCGAGGACGTACCGCCAGAGCCAGACCACCGGCACGACCACCAACACGTTCCCCAGCCAGGCGAGCGCCTTGCCCACAGGCACGACGACATACCGCCACAGCCCGATCAGGGGCCGGACGACCAGCACCTTCCCCAGCCACAACAGCCCCCGCCCGAACGGCCGCAACGCGCCGTCCCGGAGCAACCGCCCCACCACGACCAGTGCGTCCCACGCCATCCGCACAGGCACGACCAGCACCAGCACCACGATCCGCACAGGCAGCCGGACCGCCACGACGAGACACCCTTCGGGCGACTGCGCGGACGGCCGGGCGGGCGGTTCGACGGGCGGTTTCTGCAGGTCCATGTAGACGTAGACGCTACATCCGCCCCGACGGATGCAGTGCTGAGAGCCCGTCAGAACGGGCCCGGAGCTCTGGGAGAGCACCTGCCCGGTGTTCGCGTTGCGGAATACACCATGCAGGTGAAGAGTGGTTCATATCGGCTCTGTCCTGTTCGAGCGCCAGATCTTCTCCGCTCCGGGAGTTCCCGTTCTCCGGAGCGTTTCTGAGCCTGAGAGGCCGCCCACAAAGCGCATCTGGAATCACTATGCCCAGAACCGCCCGGCGACACGTCTTCGACATGGTCGGCACATCCCTCTTGGCCGCAGCGCTCACCTTGCCAACGGGCCTGGCCAGTGCGGCAGCACCTCATACCGACGACAGCACGAGCCCGAACTCAGTACTCACACAAGCGGCATCTTCCTCGCCGTCGCCCACTCCGCCTCCGACACCTCCCCCCGCGCCCACGCCCACCCCTACACCCACACCCACTCAGCCCTCGACTGATACGTCGCCAACGCCCACTTCTCCCACACCGAACGATTCGGCTTCCGAAGCCCCGGCGGAGCAGAAGAAGAACATTGAAGATCTAACGACAAGTCTGAACGAACAGCAGGAAACCGTCCCCGAAGAACTCGCGTCGACCGTGGAGGATTTGACCACCACCCTGGAAACGGTCGAGGACCCCGAGACGACACCGCAGGACAGGCAGGCGGTCATCGAGAGCACGAAGGAACTGACCTCGACGCTGGCAGTCATCAGCGACGACAGCACCCCTCCCGAGCTGCAAGAACAGTTGACCCCGTTGGTGAAACAGGTGACCGCCACTCTGGAGGTGGGCAACGACCCGAGCGTGCCGCCCGAGGACCGGTCCAGGCTTCTCCTGGTCGTGAAGCGGACCGCATCCGCCCTCGACGCCATCCGCGCCCCCGAGACGCCGCAGAACCTGCGCGGGCAACTGATCGACATCGTGGCGGACGCGAACTCCGCCTTGGAGACGAGCCGCGGTACGGAGGAGACCGGCACGACCCTGATGATGACGAGCACTTCGGCGGAACTGGGCCTCGACCAGGACACACGCCCCGCGGACCGGCCCGGGCTCGTGGATGACGCACAGCAGGGCAATCAACTGGCGAAGCACATGAACGACCCCAGAACGCCACCGGAGGAGCAAGCCGAAGCCCGGCAAGAGCTGAGGGACCGAACCCCTCGGATGAAGGACAGGCAGGAGGACGCCGCCTCCGCCCAGCGCCTGCCGGAAGCCTCCCTCGGCAGGGCGGCCGAAGTGTGCACCAACGCGATATTCAACGCCAAGCCGGAGCGTGAACTCGCCAAGGGGCTGGAGGATCTGGTTCCCCAGAAGTGGGACACCGAAGGGGTCAAGGACTTCTGGAAGGCCAAGGAAGAGCGCGACGACTCGCTCGACGTCCTCGCCCAGTTGCAGAACGACGAGCACACCCACGCCCCCTTCCCGGTCGCACCGCTCATCACCGAGCTCGCCGAGCTCATACCGGGGGACGACCTGCTCTCGACTCTCGGCGGAAAGCCTGCTTCCTCCTGCAGGCAGACAGCGGTGTACCTGGAGGCGGACGCCGGGATCACCGTGACCCCCTGGCTCATGGAGCCCGACGGCGGTTGAGGAACGGAACACCGCCGTCAACGACCGGCGGATCCCAGCAGCTCCGCCACGGACACCTCCGCACCAGCACGAACCGACGCCGCCCCGTACCTGTCCAGCTCCCTCTTCTCTTCCGAATAAAAACCCCGCTCGTCCTGGAACCGGAACGAAGAGATCGAAGATATGAGCCGGCCCGTGGGCGACCAGATCGCCGTCACATAGCGGGGCTTACGCGTGACATTGATCAGATTATTGTTGTGCCACACCCTCCCGTGATAAATGAGCTGCTTCTCACATCCTCTTTCTGGAGGGCAGTAGTATTTCTCGTCACTCTTGTTCCATGAATAATGAACGGCGCCGAAATTCTTCACATCGAGCTTCCCACGATCCTTCCTCATGTACGAAACCTGCACGCGGACGCTTACTATTTCGTACGCGGCATCCACGGGGAGTTGGAGAACGCGCTCAAGAGCGTATTCCTGCCCGACTTCGAGGCGCTCACCCGGACCGTAGAAATGCCCGCTACTTATCGCGGTGGGAGAGAAGTCGTCGACATAGAGTTCCGCCTCCCCCGCCACGCCACCCCCCCTCCCTGCACTCTCCCCCCACTTCTCCAACAAGTCCCGAAGCTCGGAGTGCCTGGAGTAATGGAAATCTCTGCCACGGACCGTATAGATGTCATTGACGATATAGACCGGGATCCCGCCGGTATTCTTCATGTACAGCGTCAGCGGGACGTGAATGAACGGCTCCCTACGGTCCGGCCGCGCCGCCCCGAATTTTGCGCTCAAGGTAAAATGCATAGGGGCTGTGGCGGGTTGGTACATGGTCGAATACATCAGGCTGGAACCCGTCAGGAGTGCGGTGACGACCAATCCCGCCGCAAATGACTTGGGCTGCGGGACTCCCTGCCAGGTTTTTTCGCGCACAAGGAGGACAAAAGCCCACAGGGACCAGCACCACAGGGGCACGAACGCCAGCAGGTAGGGCGTGTAATCCGTCTCTTCCGTCCACATGGCCAGAAGGAGAGTGTCGGTTGCCAGCGCGATCAGCACCGCGAGCAGGACGACCGCTCCGGAGAGCCTGAGCTGCCGTCTCCCCCAGTAGTCGAGCACCATGACGGCGGCCGCGCCCTGCACCAGACCTGACAGGACGAACAGCCCCCCGGTCATCCGTTGCGCAAAAGTCAGTGCCCCGGAGGCGTCCGGCCATCCGATGACCGCATTGAGCATCATGGACGCCAGCAGTCCGGCCATCATGAGCACCGCGGTCGCACGCCTTCGCCATGCCCGGTCAGGCCAGGTCCTGCTGTCCCCGCCGCGCCAGCACATGGACGCCGGATCATCCAGATCCATGTTCACCGGACAGCCGCGCCGACCAAGTATTCTCCGCAGTTCACCCGCCGACCAGGCGCTGCCTGCCGCCTCGCCGTCGATCGTGACCCGGCGCAGCCCACGATCGTCCGGCTGCTCGACAATGACCCACGGACGGATGCTCATGGGATCAGGCTCAGCCCAGAAACAGCACCACGCACGCGGAACTGCCCCGTTTGGCCTGCCCCCACGGTCGCCGAGCCGAACCGCTCGACCGACGCCATCGCACCGGCCTACCCCGCCTCAGCCGGTCGGCGTCGCCTGCTTCACCGTCAACGGCAGCAACGTCTTACCGGTCGGACCGATCTGGATGGAGGTGTCCATCGCGGGGCACACCCCACAGTCGAAGCAGGGCGTCCAGCGGCAGTCCTCGACCTCTGTCTCGTCGAGGGCGTCCTGCCAGTCCTCCCAGAGCCAGTCCTTGTCGAGGCCCGAGTCCAGGTGGTCCCAGGGCAGGACCTCCTCGTAGGTCTTCTCGCGGGTGGTGTACCAGTCGACGTCCACGCCGAAGGCGGGCAGCGTCTTGTCGGCGCACGCCATCCAGCGGTCGTAGGAGAAGTGCTCGCGCCAGCCGTCGAAACGGCCGCCGTCCTCGTAGACGGCCCGGATGACCGCGCCGATGCGGCGGTCGCCGCGGGACAGCAGGCCCTCCACGATGCCGGGCTTGCCGTCGTGGTAGCGGAAGCCGATCGAGCGGCCGTACTTCTTGTCGCCGCGGATCTTGTCGCGGAGTTTCGTAAGGCGGGCGTCCGTCTCCTCCGCCGAGAGCTGCGGGGCCCACTGGAACGGGGTGTGGGGCTTGGGGACGAAGCCGCCGATCGAGACCGTGCAGCGGATGTCGTTCTGGCCGGAGACCCTGCGGCCCTCGGCGATCACGTTCATCGCCATGTCGGCGATCTGGAGGACGTCGTCGTCCGTCTCCGTCGGCAGACCGCACATGAAGTACAGCTTCACCTGACGCCAGCCGTTGCCGTACGCGGTGGAGACCGTCCTGATCAGGTCCTCTTCCGAGACCATCTTGTTGATGACCTTGCGCATGCGCTCCGAGCCGCCCTCGGGGGCGAAGGTGAGGCCCGAGCGGCGGCCGTTGCGCGTCAGTTCGTTCGCCAGGTCGACGTTGAAGGCGTCCACACGGGTGGAGGGGAGGGACAGGCCGATCTTGTCCTCCGTGTAGCGGTCCGCGAGGCCCTTCGCGACCTCACCGATCTCGCTGTGGTCGGCGCTGGACAGCGACAGCAGACCGACCTCCTCGAAGCCGGTCGCCTTCAGACCCTTCTCGACCATGTCGCCGATGCCCGTGATGGAGCGCTCGCGCACCGGGCGGGTGATCATGCCGGCCTGGCAGAAACGGCAGCCTCGGGTGCAGCCGCGGAAGATCTCCACCGACATCCGCTCGTGCACCGTCTCGGCGAGCGGGACCAGCGGCTGCTTGGGGTAGGGCCACTCGTCGAGGTCCATGACCGTGTGCTTCGACACGCGCCAGGGGACACCGCTCTTGTTCGGCACGACCCGGGCGATACGGCCGTCCGGCAGGTACTCGACGTCGTAGAACGCCGGGATGTACACCGCGCCCGTCTTCGCGAGGCGGAAGAGGACCTCCTCGCGGCCGCCCGGCCGGCCCTCCGCCTTCCACTCGCGGATGATCTTCGTCATGTCCAGTACGGCCTGCTCGCCGTCGCCGATGACCGCCGCGTCGATGAAGTCGGCGATCGGCTCGGGGTTGAAGGCCGCGTGGCCGCCCGCGAGGACGATCGGGTCGTCGAGGCCGCGGTCCTTGGACTCCAGCGGGATCCCGGCGAGGTCCAGGGCCGTCAGCATGTTGGTGTAGCCGAGCTCCGTGGAGAAGGACAGCCCGAACACGTCGAAGGCCTTCACCGGGCGGTGGCTGTCCACCGTGAACTGCGGGACGGCGTGCTCCCGCATCAGCGCCTCCAGGTCCGGCCACACGCTGTACGTGCGCTCGGCGAGGACGCCCTGCTGCTCGTTCAGTACCTCGTAGAGGATCATGACGCCCTGGTTGGGCAGACCGACCTCGTACGCGTCCGGGTACATGAGCGCCCAGCGGACGTCGCTGGACTCCCAGGGCTTGACCGTGGAGTTGAGCTCGCCGCCCACGTACTGGATCGGCTTCTGCACATGCGGGAGCAAGGCTTCGAGCTGCGGGAAGACCGATTCGACAGACATCGCGGAGTTACCTTCGTGAGCTGAGCCGACAGGGGCGGGACGGGGGAGGACGGGGGTACGACAGGGGTGACCATCAAGCCTAACCCGGTCGGAGGACTCCCCCGCCCCAGGGAAGGCCGCCGCCGGCCCTCCCGCACCACTGCTCCCGCTATACCTCCATGGCCCCCTGGATCGTCTCCCACGCCTTTGGCAGCGCGCCCTCCGCCAGCTCCGCCCGGCGTTCCTCACGGCCGTAGAGCAGCCCGTAGGTGAAGGCGCTCTCCCCCGCCGCGTGCGCCACGGCGGACAGCTCGCGCAGGGTCTGGCGGGCCATGACGCTGTCCTGGTGTTCGCCGAGCAGGCTCTGCAGCGACTTCATGGACCTGGTCAGGGTCTTGGCCGGGCCGCCGATCGCCGGGGTGGCGGTCTCCGCCGCGTACCGGGTCCGCTTGGCCTTCTTGCGCGCCTCGTGCAGGGCTTCGTCGCGTGCATGGCCGGACGGCTGCTCCAGGGCCTGCCCGATCAGCTCGGACACCTTCCCGAAGTCCTTGCGCACGGCCTTGGCGAGCACCTTGGACGGCTTGCCGGCGGCCGCCTCCAACAGCGGTGGGTCGGCGACCAGCGTGTCCAGGGTGTCGAGCAGGGTCAGATAGCGCGGGGAGTCCAGGACCCCGAGCAGTCGCTTGCGCGAGCCGCGGTGCCCGGCCCTGTCCCAGGTCTGCCACCGTTCGCGGACCGGGCCGGAGACCAGGGTGTGCGGCACCTCGTCGAGGCCGGCCCGGATGCGTTCGCCGAGCACCTCGTGGTCGCGGCCCACGCCCAGCTCACCGGCGAGCCACTTCAGCTCGTCGCCGATCGGGGCGGTGACGGTCCGGTCCAGGACCTTGCCGAACGAGCGCAGAGCGCTGCGCAGCCGACGGGTGGCGACGCGCATGTCGTGCACGGACTCCTCGGCCTCCTGGCGGACGGCCGGATCGAGCTCGACGATCGCGTCCCGCTGGGCCCGGGCATACGCCAGCACATGATCACCCGCGGTCACGGGCTCACCGCCGAAAGCCCCCTCCCCCGGCCCGGCTCCCTTTCCGGCTTCCTTCGCCTTCTTGCGCTGTTTCTTCGACGCGGTCTCGGTCAGCGCCCGCGCCAGCTTCGACGTCGACTTCGACGGCCGTACACCCGCCCTGCGCAGCCGTTTCTCCACCTTGTCGAGCAGGGCCGGGTCACCGCCGTCGGCGAGCTCCACCTCGATCTCGGTCCACTGGGCGCTGCCCTCGCCGCCGAACAGCCGGTCCGCCCGGACGGCGTCCACGCTGGCCTCGGCGAGCAGCCGCCCCTCGGCGTCCACGAGGTCGCGGATGTCCCGGCTGGAGCGCAGCCGCACCACGGGCACCAGCTGTCCCTCACGCACGCGGGAGCGCACCAGCCCGGCGAGCTCCTCGGGCACGTCGTCGGAGAGCGGGGCTCTGATCTCGTCCCGGACTCCGGCCTCGACCGGCAGTTTCAGATGCCAGCCGGCGTCCGAACCCCCGGTACGGCGGCGCAGCGTGATCGAGGCGGCGGCCAGGCGCAGGTCGGAGGTGTCGTAGTAGATCGCGTCCAGCTCGGCCACGCCCTTGTCGAGGACGGACGCGACCCCGGCCACACCGGTCAGGTCGGGCAGCCCGCTCTCGTCGGATTCGTACTTGCGCTCGATCTCGCGTTTCGTCTCCGCCATGAATTGAATCTAGTCGGAGTCGGGCCCGAACGGCAGTGCGCACGGGTCCCCAATCAGGGATGAACTCAGGGAAACCGCAAGGTGTCCCCATGTTTACGCGGACATCGGCCGTTGCACCCGGATGGACTGCAACAGCCCCATCGCGACCCATACCGCGAACATCGACGAGCCTCCGTAGGAGACGAACGGCAGCGGCAGGCCCGTCACCGGCATGATCCCCAGGGTCATCCCGATGTTCTCGAACGACTGGAAGGCGAACCAGGCCACGATGCCCGCGGCGACGATCGTGCCGTACAGCTCGGTCGTCTCCCGGGCGATACGGCAGGCGCGCCACAGGATCACGCCGAGCAGGACGATGATCAGGCCCGCGCCCATGAAACCCAGTTCCTCGCCGGCGACGGTGAACACGAAGTCCGTCTGCTGCTCCGGGACGAACTGCCCCGTCGTCTGCGAGCCGTGGAACAGGCCTGCCCCGGTCAGCCCGCCGGAACCGATCGCGATCCGCGCCTGGTTGGTGTTGTAGCCGACACCGGCGGGGTCGAGGCTGGGGTTGGCGAAGGCGGCGAAGCGGGCGATCTGGTACTCGTCCAGGATGTGCAGCTGCCAGACGGTGATCGCGCCGGCCGCTCCCGCGCCGAGCAGGCCGAAGATCCAGCGGTTGGAGGCTCCGGAGGCCAGCAGCACGCCCAGCACGATCAGCACCATGACCATGACCGACCCGAGGTCGGGCATCAGCATGACGATCAGCATGGGAACGGCCGCGAGGCCGAGCGCCTGGACGACCGTGCGGTGGTCGGGATAGAGCTTGTCGCCCGCGTCGACCCGCGCCGCGAGCAGCATCGCCATGCCCAGGATGATCGAGATCTTCACGAACTCCGAGGGCTGGAGCGAGAAGCCGCCGCCGAGGACGATCCAGGAGTGCGCACCGTTGACCGTCGAGCCGAGCGGGGTCAGCACCGCGAGGATCCCCAGCAGCGACAGGCCGTAGAGCACCGGCACCGCGTTGCGCAGGGTGCGGTGACCGAGCCAGACGGTGGCGATCATCAGGCCGATCCCGATGCCCATGTTCATCAGGTGCCGGACCAGGAAGTAGTACGGGTCACCCTGGTTGATCTCGGTGCGGTTGCGGGTCGCCGAGTAGACCAGGAGCGAGCCGATCAGCGACAGGGCGATCGCCGACAGCAGTATCGGCCAGTCCAGCCGCCGGGCCAGCGAGTCACGGGCGAAGACCCGTGTCCAGCCGGCCCGCTCGGGCCCGTATCCGGAGACGGAGAAGCTGTTCGCGCCGGTCATGTGCACATCCTCCGGCTTCCCCTCTTCCGCCGTCGCCGACGGGTGTCCCGGTTGGTGTTCGTGTTCTGCTGGACGGTGCCCGCCGCCTGCGTCTCATCCGGCTCCGGCGCGGCCTCCTGGCTGAGGCGCTGCTCCTTCGCCGGGTCCTTGGAGATCTTCGGGGACTTGATCGTGCCGTCCGTCTGGATCTTCGGCAGGCTGGTCAGCGGGGTGGGCAGCAGGGCGTTCTTCTTGTCGATCTTGCCGTCGTCGGAGACGCCGTACAGCGCGTCGTAGATGTTGCGCACGGCCGGACCGGAGGCGCCGGAACCGGTACCACCCTGCGAGATCGTCATCACGACCGCGTAGTCCTTGGTGTACGTGGTGAACCAGGACGTCGTCTGCTTGCCGTAGACCTCGGCGGTACCGGTCTTGGCGTGCATCGCGATCTTGTCCTGGGGCCAGCCGACCTGGGCGAAGCGCCAGGCGGCCGTACCGCGGGTGGCGACGCCCGCGAGGGCCTCGCCCATCTGGCTCAGCGTGGTCTTGCTTATCGGCAGCTTGCCGTGCGACTTGGGCTTGATCTCGCTGACCGTCTTGCCGTCGGCGCTGACGATGGCCTTGCCGACCGTCGGGTCGTACAGGGTGCCGCCGTTGGAGATCGCCGCGTAGATCGTGGCCATCTGGATCGGGGTGACGAGGGTGTCGCCCTGACCGATGGAGTAGTTGATCTCGTCACCGGCGCGCATCTTGTTGCCTTCGAGACAGTTCTCGTACGCGATCTTCTCGACGTAACTGCCGTCCTTCTTGCCGGTCTTGCACCAGCCGTCCTTGTTGGCGTCCCAGTAGGACTGCTTCCATTGACGGTCGGGGACCCGGCCGGTGACCTCGTTGGGAAGGTCGATGCCGGTCTCCTTGCCGAGCCCGAACTCGTGGGCGGCCTTGAAGAAGTAGTCCTTGGGCTCCCCCTTCTTCGGGTTGATGCCGCCGTCCTTCTGCCATTCCTTGTGGGCGAGCCCGTAGAACACGGTGTCGCAGGAGACCTCCAGGGCCCGGCCGAGCGAGATGGAGCCGAAGCTCTGCGACTCGAAGTTCTTGAAGACCTGGCCGCCGACCGAGTAGGAGCTGGTGCAGGGGTAGTTGCCGTTGAAGTCGTAGCCGGCCGCGACGGCGCCGGCCGTGGAGATCACCTTGAAGGTGGAGCCGGGCGCGGACTGACCCTGTATGGCCCTGTTGAGCAGCGGGTAGTTGGAGGACTTGCCCGTCAGCTTCGTGTAGTCCTTGGCGGAGATCCCGCCGACCCAGGCGTTCGGGTCGTACGTCGGGTTGGAGGCCATGGCGACGATGCGGCCGGTCTTGACCTCCATCACGACGACCGCGCCGGAGTCGGCCTTGTAGTTCTCGTTGGTGTTGCGGTCGTGCTGCTTGCGGGCTTCCTTCATCGCCTCGTTCAGCTCGTACTCGGCGACCCGCTGGACGCGGGCGTCGATGCTGGTGACGAGGTTGGAGCCGGGCTCGGCCGGGTCCGCCTCGGCCTGGCCGATGACACGGCCGAGGTTGTCGACCTCGTAGCGGGTGACGCCGGCCTTGCCGCGCAGCTCCTTGTCGTACTCGCGCTCCAGGCCCGAGCGGCCGACCTGGTCGGAGCGCAGGTAGGGCGAGTCGGTGTCCTGGGCCTTGGTGAGCTCGTCGTCGGTGACCGGGGAGAGGTAGCCGAGGACCTGCGCGGTGTTGGACTTGCCGGGGGCGGGGTAGCGGCGCACGGCCTCGGGCTCGGCGGTGATGCCGGGGAAGTCCTCGGCGCGCTCGCGGATCTGCAGGGCCTGCTTGGCGGTGGCCTCGTCGGTGATCGGGATCGGCTGGTACGGCGAGCCGTTCCAGCAGGGCTGGGGCGTCTGCGCGTCGCACAGCCGTACCTTCAGCATGACGTCCTCGGGGGTCATGCCGAGCACGGCCGCGAGTTTGGTCAGGACCGCCTTGCCGTCGTCCGGCTGCTTCAGCAGGTCGGTGCGGGAGGCGGAGACCACGAGCCGGGTCTCGTTGTCTGCCAGGGGCACCCCGCGCGCGTCCAGGATCGAGCCGCGTACGGCGGGCTCGACGACCTGCTGGACGTGGTTGCCGGAGGCCTCCTTGGCGTACTCCGCGCCCTCCCGGATCTGCAGGTACCACAGCCGGCCGCCGAGCGTGCCGAGGAGGGAGAGGACGAGAATCTGGATCACGACGAGCCTGATCTGGACCCGTGGTGTCCGACCGGTCTCCGGAATGTTAGTCATGGGCGGAGCCCATTCCTTCAAGGGTGATGGGCGACGGGTGGGCATTGGTCACTGCGACTGCCTCCCCCTCTCAGTACGCGAACGAGTGTGCGCAGCTGTGCGTGCGTACGAATGATGAACGACCGGCCTGTGAGCCCACGTTCCGCCGGAACTTCCCCGTTCGAGTGAATCCCGGGGTGGCCGTTCGGGTGAACCCGTCCTTGCTCACAGCCGCTTGACCCCCTTGATGCGGCCGGCCCGGGCCCCCCGCGACCTGGCCGCCTTCAGCTTCAGGCCGTTGCGCTGGCCGCCGATCCGCAGGCCCGTCCCGGAGGAGAGCCAGCCGGAGGAGATGTCGGGGCTCTTGGCGGCGGAGTTGGTCTCCGCGAGGGGGTCGTTGTCGGCGCGCCGGGCCAGGAACATGATCGCGGGGACCACGAACGGGGCCAGCAGCAGGTCGTACAGCGCGGCCGTGAACAGCAGCCCGGTCAGGCCGACATGGCGGGCGGCGGTGTCGCCGACGAGCGCGCCGACCCCGGCGTACAGCAGGGTGGAGCCGATCGCGGCGCCGACGACCACGACCATCGGGCCGGTGGCCGACTTGATCTGCCCGCTCTCGGGCTTGACGAGCCCGGCAAGGTAGCCGATCACGCACAGCACCAGCGCGTAGCGGCCGGCGGCGTGGTCGGCGGGCGGCGCGAGGTCGGCGAGGAGGCCGGCGCCGAAGCCGATGAGGGCGCCGCCGACATGACCGTAGATCATGGCGAGGCCCAGGACGGTGAGCAGGAGGAGGTCGGGGACGGCGCCCGGGAGGTGCAGGCGGGCGAGGACGCTCACCTGGATGACCAGGGCGACGACGATCAGCGGGACGGAGAGCAGGATCCGGTTGACGCGCATGGGGGTTGTCAGCTCCTACTGCTGCTCTTGCTGGCCGTCGACGGACGCGTTCGGGGTCACCGTGACGGTGACCGTCGGGGTGGGCACCGGCTTGGGCTTGGAGGGGAGCACGGTGTCGCGCGGGTCCTTCTTCGGGGCCTCGACGACCACGCCCACGATGTCGAGCTTGGTGAAGCTGACGTACGGCGTGACGTAGAGGGTGCGGGTGAGGTCGCCGCCGGAGGGGTCGACGCGGGAGACGACGCCGACCGGGACGCCGGGCACGAAGGGCTTGTCGGCCTGCGAGCCGAAGGTGACCAGCCGGTCGCCCTTCTTCACCTCGGCCTTGCCGTTGAGGAGTTCGACGCGCAGCGGCCGGTCGCCCTGCCCGGAGGCGAAGCCGAGCTCGTCGGACGCCTCCATCCGGGTGCCCACGGTGAAGTCGGGGTCGTTGGCGAGCAGCACGGTCGCGGTGTCGGGGCCGACCGTGGTGACCCGCCCGACCAGCCCGTCCCCGTTCAGGACCGTCATGTCGCGCTTGACGCCGTCGTTCGCGCCGACGTCGATGGTGATGGTCCAGGAGAAGCCCTGGGCCGCTCCTATCGCGATGACCTCGGCGCCCTTGATGCCGTACTGGCCCGCGCCGGCGATCTTCAGCATCTTGTCGAGCTGCGCCAGCCGGCTGCGGTTGCGGTCGTCGCTGCCGAGCTTCGCCTTGAGAGCCGCGTTCTCCTGCTCCAACGTGGCGAGCCGGTCATGGCGTTCACCGGAGTCACGGACGGCGGAGACGGCGTTGCCGACGGGATCCACCGCCGACGACATGCCGTCCTCGATCGGACCGAAGACCGCGGCCGCGGCCTGTCGGGCACCGTCGACCGGGGAGTCCTCCCCGCCGCGGATGTCCACCGTGATCAGCGCGAACGCGATGGCGACCAGCAGCACCAGGAGCAGCCGGCTCTCTCGTGTGTCCCTCACGTGCGGCGGCCGTGCCCTTCCTCGAAAGAAAAACCAAGAACAGGAATTCGGGCAGCCCCGGGCCAAGATGACCAAGGGCGCTTTGTGGGAGCTTATGCCTCTATATCAACGATCCGCCGCACGAGAGGAGATCATCTCGTACGGCGGAACCGAAGCGTTACGTCATCTGCGGGGCGCGGCGTCCAGCACCTGCTGGAGCGCCTCGAACTCTTCGACGCACTTGCCGGAGCCGAGCGCCACGCTGTCCAGCGGGTCCTCGGCGATGTGGATGGGCATGCCGGTCTCCCGGCGCAGCCGCTCGTCCAGACCGCGCAGCAGGGCTCCGCCGCCGGTCAGAACGATTCCGCGGTCCATGATGTCGCCGGACAGCTCCGGCGGACACTTGTCGAGGGTGGTCTTCACGGCGTCGACGATGGCGTTGACCGGCTCCTCGATCGCCTTGCGCACTTCGGCGGCCGAGATGACGACGGTCTTGGGCAGCCCGGACACGAGGTCCCGGCCACGGATTTCGGTGTGCTGGTCGTCGTCGAGGTCGTACGCCGAACCGATCGTGATCTTGATCTGTTCGGCCGTCCGCTCACCGAGAAGGAGGCTGTACTCCTTCTTGATGTGCTGGATGATCGCGTTGTCCAGTTCATCGCCCGCGACACGGATGGACTGGGCGGTGACGATGCCGCCGAGCGAGATGACCGCGACCTCCGTGGTGCCGCCGCCGATGTCCACCACCATGTTGCCCGTGGCCTCGTGGACCGGCAGGCCGGAGCCGATGGCCGCGGCCATGGGCTCCTCGATGATGTGCACCTGACGGGCGCCGGCCTGGGTCGACGCCTCGATGACGGCACGGCGCTCGACGCCCGTGATGCCCGAGGGCACACAGACGACGACTCGCGGCCGAGCCAGATACCGCCGCTTGTGGATCTTCAGGATGAAGTAGCGGAGCATCCGCTCGGTGATCTCGAAGTCGGCGATGACGCCGTCCTTCAGCGGACGCACGGCGACGATGTTGCCCGGCGTGCGCCCGATCATCTTCTTCGCTTCGGCGCCGACCGCGAGGATGCCACCGGTGTTGGTGTTGATCGCGACGACGGACGGCTCGTTGAGTACGATCCCGCGACCCCTGACGTACACCAGCGTGTTGGCGGTCCCGAGGTCGACAGCCATGTCACGGCCGATGAACGACATTGAGTTCCCCATCAGGATTCGACTGGCCTTCCATGAGCTTTTTGAGGGCTTATCAGGTCGGCGAGGTGGGTGCTGTGACGTGAAGGCTTCCATCGTAAACGCGCCTGCACGAACACTGCGGAGCGGTCTCCGCCATTGTTTGCAGATGCTGTGAGGGTTCGCTTCTGGAGACGGGCGTTCGGGGTTACGGGTTCCCTCGATCGCCCGCTTCAGACCGCTTCAGACTGGTTCGGACGATCCTCAGACGCGGCCGGGGAAGAAGATCTTCACCTCGCGCTCGGCGGACTCCTCGGAGTCGGACGCGTGGATCAGGTTCTCGCGGACGATCACGCCGAAGTCACCGCGGATGGAGCCGGGGGCGGCGGCGATCGGGTCGGTCGGACCGGCGAGCGCGCGCACGCCCTCGATGACCCGCTCGCCCTCGACGATCAGCGCGACGACCGGACCGGAGGCCATGAACACCATCAGCGGCTCGTAGAAGGGCTTGCCCTTGTGCTCGCCGTAGTGCTGCTCCAGCGTGTCCTGGTCCAGGGTCCGCAGCTCCAGCGCGGTGATCTGCCAGCCGGCCTTGCGCTCGATACGGCTGATGATCTCGCCGGTCAGGCCACGACGGACCGCGTCGGGCTTGAGCAGGACGAGGGTGCGCTGGCTCACGAGGTGACTCCTTCTACGACCGGGCTACTGCCGGGGTGTGCGGTGGGATGAGGTTACAGGGCGTATCCGGCCACCTGTTACGCAGCGTCAGCGGTATCCGGAGAGCCGGCGGCCTGTGCGGCGAAGCGCGCCTTCGCCGCGTCGATCTCTCTGCCGTAGTGCACCGAAGCCCACCACAGGGCGCCGAACAGCACCCCCATGAAGAACATCATCGGGACGAAGAACCCGGATGCGACGAGGGCGATCTGCAGCGCCCAGCCGAGAGTGACGCCCCCGGGCCGGGTGACCAGACCGCACAGCAGCACGCTGAAGAACATGGCGATGCCGCAGACCGTCCACACCGTGGACGTGGACAGATCGGGTTCCTTCATGGCGACCAGACCGGCGAAGCCGATGATGAAGAACTCGCCGATCAGGGTCGAGGAGCAGAGCGTACGCATGGTGGGGGACCTCAGCCCTTCCCGAGAAGCAGTCGGGCCTCGCCGACCGTGATGACGGAACCGGTGACCAGCACTCCGCCGCCGGTGAACTCGCCGTCCTCCTCGGCGAGCGTGATCGCCGCCTCCAGGGCGTCGGGCAGCCGGGGCTCGACCTGGACGCGGTCGTCCCCGAACACCTCGACGGCGATCGCGGCGAGCTCGTCGACGTCCATCGCGCGGTGGCTCGAGTTCTGGGTGATGACGACCTCGGCGAAGATCGGTTCGAAGGCCTCCAGCAGCCCTCGCACGTTCTTGTCGCCGCTGGCGCCGACCACGCCGATCAGCCGGCTGAAGTCGAAGGCCTCGCTGACGGCCTCGGCGGTGGCGCGGGCGCCGGCCGGGTTGTGGGCGGCGTCGAGGACGACGGTCGGGGAGCGCCGGACGACTTCGAGGCGGCCCGGGGAGGACACGGCCGCGAAGGCCTTGCGGATCGTCTCGATGTAGAGGGGCTCGGGCCGCTGGGCGCCGACGCCGAAGAACGCCTCGACGGCGGCGAGCGCGACGGCCGCGTTGTGCGCCTGGTAGGCGCCGTGCAACGGCAGATACACCTCGGGGTACTCGCCGCCCAGCCCGCGCAGGGTGACCAACTGCCCGCCGACGGCCACCTGCCGTGCGACGACGCCGAACTCCAGACCCTCCCGGGCCACGGTCGCGTCGACCTCGACGGCCTTCTTGAGCAGGACCTGGGCCGCGTCGACCGGCTGCTGGGCCAGGATGACGGTGGCGTCCTGCTTGATGATGCCGCCCTTCTCGACGGCGATCGCGGCAGGCGTCTCACCGAGCCGGTCGGTGTGGTCCAGGTCGATGGGCGTGACGACGGCGACGTCACCGTCGATCACGTTCGTCGCGTCCCACGAGCCGCCCATCCCCACTTCCACGACCGCGACGTCGACGGGCGCGTCGGCGAAGGCGGCGTACGCCATGCCGGTGAGCACCTCGAAGAAGGACAGCCGGTACTCCTGCGACCCGTCGACCATCTCGACGTACGGCTTGATGTCCTGGTACGTCTCGATGAACCGCTCGGCGGAGATCGGGACGCCGTCGAGGCTGATCCGCTCGGTGATCGACTGGACGTGCGGGCTCGTGTAGCGGCCGGTGCGCAGCTCGAAGGCGCCGAGCAGGGCCTCGATCATGCGGGCCGTGGACGTCTTGCCGTTCGTGCCCGTGATGTGGATCGACGGGTACGCGCGCTGCGGCTCCCCCAGCACGTCCATCAGCGCGGAGATCCGGCTGACGGAGGGCTCCAGCTTGGTCTCGCCCCAGCGGGTGGCCAGCTCCGACTCCACCTCGCGCAGGGCCTTGTCGACCTCGGGATCGGCAGGGCGCGCGGGCACATCGGCCTGCCCTGCGCCGCCCTGGGTGCGCAGGGTGCGGCTGCCGGCCTCGATGACGGCGAGGTCGGGATCGCGGTCTGTCTCCTCCGCGATGATCTCGTCGAAGGGGTCGAGGGGGCGGGGCTGGTCGTGGTCACCGTTCGGGGGGAGCTCGCTCACGGGGCCAGTCTACGGACGACCACTGACAGACGTAGGCGAAGGCCCCCAAGGACGCGTACGGCCGGTACGGGTCCCTGGGGGCCTTCGCCCTGTCTGCGCAGTGCCTCACGCCTCGGGCAGGCGCTCCAGCTGGCTCTGGATGCGGGCGATGTCCTCGTCCGCCTTGGCGAGGCGGCCGCGGATCTTGTCGACCACGTTGTCCGGGGCCTTCGCCAGGAAGGCCTCGTTGCCGAGCTTGGCGTCGGCCTGGGCCTTCTCCTTCTCGGCGGCGGCCAGGTCCTTGGCCAGGCGCTTGCGCTCCGCGACCACGTCGATCGTGCCGGAGAGGTCGAGCGCGACCGTGGCGCCCGCGACGGGGAGGGTCGCCGTCGCCGAGAAGTCCTCCCCCGCCGGTGTGAGGCGCAGCAGCTGGCGGACGGCCGCCTCGTGCGCCGCGAACGGCGTGCCGTCCAGCGTGAGACGGGCCGGGACGCGCTGCCCGGGCTGGAGCCCCTGGTCGGCGCGGAAGCGGCGGACCTCGGTGATCACCGTCTGCAGGCTCTCGATCTCCTGCTCGGCGGCCGGATCCCGCAAGCCACTGTCCTTCGGCCACTCGGCGACGACGACCGACTCGCCGCCGGTCAGCGTCGTCCACAGGGTCTCGGTGACGAACGGGACGATCGGGTGCAGCAGCTTCAGGGTGACGTCGAGGACCTCGCCGAGGACCCGGCCGGAGACCTTCGCGGGCTCGCCGCCGGCCATGAACGTCGTCTTGGAGAGCTCGACGTACCAGTCGAAGACTTCGTCCCAGGCGAAGTGGAACAGCGCGTCGGAGAGCTTCGCGAACTGGAAGTCCTCGTAGAGCGCGTCGACTTCGGCGACGACCGAGTTGAGGCGGGAGAGGATCCAGCGGTCGGTCGCCGACATCTGCGAGGCGTCCGGCAGCGGGCCGTCGACCGTGGCGCCGTTCATCAGCGCGAAGCGGGTGGCGTTCCAGATCTTGTTGGCGAAGTTGCGGGAGCCCTGGACCCAGTCCTCGCCGATCGGGACGTCGACACCCGGGTTGGCGCCGCGGGCCAGGGTGAACCGGAGGGCGTCGGAGCCGTACTTGTCCATCCAGTCCAGCGGGTTGACCGCGTTGCCGAAGGACTTCGACATCTTCTTGCCGAACTGGTCGCGGACCATGCCGTGCAGGGCGATGGTGTGGAACGGCGGGGTGCCGTCCATCGCGTACAGGCCGAACATCATCATCCGGGCGACCCAGAAGAAGAGGATGTCGTAGCCGGTGACCAGGACGGAGTTGGGGTAGAACTTCGCGAGCGACTCGGTCTGTTCGGGCCAGCCGAGCGTGGAGAACGGCCACAGGCCGGAGGAGAACCAGGTGTCGAGGACGTCGGTGTCCTGACGCCAGCCCTCACCGGTCGGCGGCTCCTCGCCCGGGCCGACGCAGACGACCTCGCCCTCCGGGCCGTACCAGACCGGGATGCGGTGGCCCCACCACAACTGCCGTGAGATGCACCAGTCGTGGAGGTTGTCGACCCAGTCGAAGTACCGCTTCTCCATCTCCTGCGGGTGGATCTTGACCCGGCCGTCGCGGACGGCGTCACCGGCGGCCTTCGCGAGCGGGCCGACCTTGACCCACCACTGCATGGACAGCCGCGGCTCGATGGTGGTCTTGCAGCGCGAGCAGTGGCCGACGGAGTGGACGTACGGCCGCTTCTCGGCGACGATCCGGCCCTCGGCGCGCAGCGCGGCGACGATGGCGGAGCGGGCCTCGAGCCGGTCCAGTCCCTGGAAGGGGCCGTGGGCGGTGATGACCGCGTGCTCGTCCATGATCGTGATGGCCGGCAGGTCGTGCCGCTGGCCGATCTCGAAGTCGTTCGGGTCGTGCGCCGGGGTCACCTTGACGGCGCCGGTGCCGAACTCGGGGTCGACGTGCGTGTCGGCGACGACCGGGATGGAGCGGTCGGTCAGCGGGAGGCGGATCTCCTTGCCGACCAGGTGTTTGTAGCGCTCGTCGTCGGGGTGGACGGCGACGGCGGTGTCACCGAGCATCGTCTCGGCACGGGTGGTGGCGACGACGATGGTGTCGTCACCCTCGCCGTACTTCATGGAGACGAGCTCGCCGTCGTCGTCCTGGTACTCGACCTCGATGTCGGAGATGGCCGTCAGACAGCGCGGACACCAGTTGATGATGCGCTCGGCGCGGTAGATCAGCTCGTCGTCGTAGAGCCGCTTGAAGATGGTCTGGACGGCCTGGGAGAGACCCTCGTCCATGGTGAAGCGCTCACGCGACCACGCGACGCCGTCGCCGAGCCGGCGCATCTGGCCGCTGATCTGGCCGCCGGACTCGCCCTTCCACTGCCAGACGCGCTCGACGAAGGCCTCACGGCCGAGGTCGTGCCGGGACTTGCCCTCCTTGCCCAGCTCACGCTCGACGACGTTCTGCGTGGCGATGCCGGCGTGGTCCATGCCGGGCTGCCACAGCGTCTCGAAGCCCTGCATGCGCTTGCGGCGGGTGAGGGCGTCGATGAGCGTGTGCTCGAAGGCGTGCCCCAGGTGCAGGCTGCCCGTGACGTTCGGCGGGGGGATGACGATGGTGTACGGAGGTTTCTCGCTCTTCGCGTCGGCCTCGAAGTAGCCCCGCTCTACCCAGCGCTCGTACAGCGGCCCCTCTACATCGGCCGGCGCGTACTGGGTCGGCAGTTCGGTGTGGGGCGCTGATGGCTGCTGCTGAGCGTTCTCGGTCACGGGGCCAGTTTAGGGGTGTCACCGCGCCGTCCCGAAACGTGTTTGCTCTGTAACGGTAGGGGCCCCGCCGCCGTGCAGGTGTTGGCTTTGAGCCAGGATGTGAAAATCACATAAGCATCTGGAGGGGAACCCAGAAATGAGTCACAACCAGCCGGGCCCGTACGGTGGGCAGCCCCAGCAGCCCGGACCGTACGGCCAACCGGGTCCGTACGGCCAGCCGCCGCAGGCACCCCAGCCCGGCTACGGCCACCCCCAGCAGCCTCCCGCCCCGCAGCCCGGTTACGGCTACCCGCAGCAGGGCGTCCCCCCGCAGGCCCCGCCGCCCTACGGCCAGCAGCCCGGACCGTACGGGCAGCAGCAGCCTCCGTACGGCCAGCAGCCGCCCTACGGCCAGCCTCCCTACGGCGTTCCGCAGCCCCCGGCGGCGGGCGGCGGCAAGAAGAAGGCCGGCATCGTCATCGGCGCGGTGGCGGTCGTCGCCGCGATCGGCGTGGGCGCCTACTTCGTGCTCGGCGGGACCGGCGGCGCAGGCGGCCTGAAGGACGACGGCGCGCACAAGCTGGACACCCCGGCGACCGCGCTCACCGAGTACAAGCGCGTCGGCAAGGGCGGCGAGAGCAGCGACTCCGACACCACCAAGTACCTGACGGCCAGCGGCGTCACGGGCGGCAAGGCCGTCGTCGGGCAGTGGTCGACGGCTGATTTCGGCGACTACGACCCGCAGAACCCCGACCCCGCGGACCTGCCCGGCGAGGCCGAACTGCTGACCGCCAAGGGCATCACGATGCTCGGCGGCTACGGCAAGATCGCGGACCCCGAGAGCACCCTGGACAAGTACTTCGCCGCGATTCAGCAGGAGCTCGAGAGCAGCAACTCCTCCAGTTCCTCGAGCAGCACCCAGGGCAAGACCGAGCTGATCGGCCAGCCCGAGGAGGCCGACATCGACGGCGCGGTCATGAAGTGCCAGTCGGCGAAGAGCACCAACTCGCTGACCAAGAAGGAGTCGACCGACTGGTTCTGCGTCTGGTCCGACTACAGCACGATCGCCATGGTGTCCCCGGGCGACAACACCAAGAGCATCACCAAGGACGCGGCGATCGACATCACCACGAAGCTGCGCGACCAGGTCCGCATCAAGGCGTAAGCCGCGGCGGAACGGGTCCGGCGACCTCGACTGCGAAGGGGCCCCGGTCGGTTGACCGGGGCCCCTTCGCCGTACGTGTGTCGTCGTACCTGTGTCGGCTAGGCGGTCTTCTGCTCGCCCGGGCCCCGCCCGCCGCGCGCGTCGCGGGGGATCAGGGTCGGGTTGACGTTGGAGAGGACGACGTCCGCCGTGATGACGACGCGCGCCACGTCCTTGCGGGACGGAACCTCGTACATGACCGCCTGGAGGACTTCCTCCATGATGGCGCGCAGGCCGCGCGCGCCGGTCTGGCGAAGGATGGCCTGGTCGGCGATGGCCTCCAGGGCCTCGCGCTCGAAGTCCAGCTCCACGCCGTCGAGTTCGAAGAGCCGCTGGTACTGCTTGACGAGCGCGTTGCGCGGCTCGATCAGGATCTGCAGGAGCGCCTCGCGGTCCAGGTTGTGGACCGAGGTGATGACCGGCAGCCGACCGATGAACTCCGGGATCATGCCGAACTTGACCAGGTCCTCGGGCATGACGGCCTCGAACTGGTCCTTGGACTCCAGCTCGCGCTTCGAGCGGATCGTGGCCCCGAAGCCGATGCCCTTGGCGCCCGCGCGGGTCTCGATGATCTTCTCGAGGCCGGCGAAGGCACCGCCCACGATGAACAGCACGTTCGTCGTGTCGATCTGGATGAACTCCTGGTGCGGGTGCTTGCGGCCCCCCTGCGGCGGGACCGAGGCGGTGGTGCCCTCCAGGATCTTCAGCAGGGCCTGCTGCACGCCCTCGCCCGACACGTCACGCGTGATGGAGGGGTTTTCACTCTTCCGCGCGACCTTGTCGATCTCATCGATGTAGATGATCCCGGTCTCGGCCTTCTTGACGTCGTAGTCGGCGGCCTGGATCAGCTTCAGCAGGATGTTCTCGACGTCCTCGCCGACGTATCCCGCCTCGGTCAGGGCCGTGGCGTCGGCGATCGCGAACGGGACGTTCAGCATGCGCGCCAGGGTCTGCGCGAGGAGCGTCTTGCCCGAGCCGGTGGGGCCGAGCAGGAGGATGTTGGACTTCGCCAACTCGATGGCGTCCTCGCGGCCTTGGGCGCCGCCGTTCTCGCCGGCCTGGACGCGCTTGTAGTGGTTGTACACCGCGACCGACAGAGCCTTCTTGGCGGGCTCCTGGCCGACCACGTAGCCCTCGAGGAACTCGTAGATCTCGCGCGGCTTCGGGAGTTCCTCCCAGCGGACCTCGCTCGTCTCCGCGAGTTCTTCCTCGATGATCTCGTTGCAGAGATCGATGCACTCGTCGCAGATGTAGACACCGGGCCCTGCGATGAGCTTCTTGACCTGCTTCTGGCTCTTGCCGCAGAACGAGCACTTGAGCAGATCGCCGCCGTCACCGATGCGTGCCACGGTGTGCTTCCCCTTCGCCTGGGAGACGACTGGACGCTTTCGAATCCAGCGGCTCCTGGTGCTGCCTTATTCCGACGGTACCTTGCCTGGCCCCCCGTTCGGGCCCCCCTTGGCACGGTTCACTGCGACGTGGACCGTGTCACACCGTGCCGGAGGGCCCTCGAACGGGACGACCGCGCGCGTCAGCGCAGAGAGTTGTTGTTCATCTTGCGGGTGGAGATGATCTGGTCGATCAGGCCGTACGCGAGCGCGTCCTCGGCCGTGAGGATCTTGTCGCGCTCGATGTCCTCGCGGATCTTCTCGATCGGCGTGGTGGAGTGCTTGGCCAGCATGTCCTCCAGCTGGGCGCGCATCCGGAGGATCTCGTTGGCGGCGATCTCCAGGTCGGAGACCTGACCGCGGCCCGTCTCGCTGTACGGCTGGTGGATCAGCACGCGCGCGTTGGGCAGCGCCATGCGCTTGCCCGGCGTGCCGGCGGCCAGCAGGATCGCGGCGGCGGAGGCCGCCTGGCCCATGCAGACCGTCTGGACGTCGGGCTTCACGAACTGCATCGTGTCGTAGATCGCGGTCAGCGCCGTGAAGGAGCCGCCGGGGCTGTTGATGTAGACCGAGATGTCCCGGTCGGGGTCCATCGACTCCAGGCACAGCAGCTGCGCCATGACGTCGTTGGCGGAGGCGTCGTCGATCTGCACGCCGAGGAAGATGACGCGCTCCTCGAAGAGCTTCGCGTACGGGTCGTACTCGCGGACGCCCTGGGAGGTGCGCTCGACGAAGCGCGGGATGACATAGCGGGATTCGGCGCGAGGGCCGGTGTATTCGGCCTCGGTGCGGGCGTAGAGGCCGCTGCCGGGGAAGTCGTTCACGGTGTCTCCTGGAGAGAGGGCTGGGGCGGTGACTGGAGGGGCTGGAAGGGGGTTCTGACGGCCCTGACGGCTTCCGGGGCCCCCGGGGTCCTCGACCACCCCCGGGACGACTCCAGGAGGCCGGGAGGGCTTCCTGGAACTCCGGGAGGGCTCGGAGGGCTCCTGGAACTTCAGAAGGAAGTCAGTGGCTCAGGGAGGCACAGCGGGCTCAGCGGGCTCCGAAGAGCGCCCTGCGCGGCCCTGCCGCCGTCAGCGACGGGCCCTAGGCCGCCCCGGTACCGCCGCCGCCCGGCATGCCGGCAGCCGTTGGCATGACGTCGTCGATGAGGCCGTACTCCTTGGCCTCGAAGGCGTCGAACCAGCGGTCGCGGTCCGAGTCGCGGGTGACCTGCTCGACCGTCTGGCCGGTGTGCTGGGAGGTCAGCTCGGCCATGCGCCTCTTGGTGTGCAGCAGCCGCTCGGCGTGGATCTTGATGTCCGAGGCCGAGCCGGCCAGGCCCGCGGAGGGCTGGTGGATCAGGATCTCGGCGTTCGGCAGCGCGAAGCGCTTGCCGGGGGTGCCCGCGCTGAGCAGGAACTGGCCCATCGAGGCCGCGAGGCCCATGGCGATGGTCACCACGTCGTTCTTGATGTACTGCATGGTGTCGTAGATCGCCATACCGGCCGTGATCGAGCCGCCGGGGCTGTTGATGTAGAGGTAGATGTCCTTGTCCGGCTCGGCGGCAAGGAGCAGCAGCTGTGCGGTGATCTTGTTGGCGATGTCGTCGTCGACCGCCTGGCCGAGGAAGATGATCCGCTCGCCGAGCAGCCGGTTGTAGACCTGGTCGCCGAGGCCACCACCGATAGGGTCGCCGGCGGCTGTGGGCATCAGATTCGTCACGTATCCACCTGCTCGTCTTACGACGGCGCCGGGCCGTCTCACGTGTACTGCCGGGGGCAACGGGGACTCCCCTGCCCTCGTATTCATGGACCCTAACGCGCGGGCCCCTTCGGGGAATCCCGGAGAGGAGAGTGTTCGCCGGGGGCGTAGCCGCCGCCCCCGCGGCGGGGCCGCGGATCGCTGCCGCCCGCGCCCCGGGGTAGCCCCCAGGTAGCACCCTCGCAGGCCCCTGTAGGCGCGTCCGGGGCCCGCACGGGCCCGTGCGGGCCCCGGGTACGCCGACGGGCCCCGGGACAGGAAGTCCTCGGGGCCCGTCGTACGCGCATCAGAACATCAGAGGTGACTCGAGGCTCAGGCCTCGGGCTTCTCCTCGGACTCGGAGTCGGCGTCGGCAGCGCCCTCGACGGCCTCGACCGTCTCGGTGGCGGCCTCGACCTCGTCCTCGTCGTCCAGGTCGACGACCTCGCCGTTGGTGTCCTTCACCGTGGCGGACTCGACGACCGTGGCCAGCGCCTTGCCGCGGGCGACCTCGCCGACCAGGAGCGGAACCTGGCCGCCTTCGACGACCGCCTGGGCGAACTGGTCGGGCGACATGCCGGAGGAGGCGGCACGGCGCATGAGGTGCTCGGTGAGCTCCTCCTGGTTGACGTTCAGCTTCTCGCGCTTGACGAGCTCGTCGAGCACGAACTGGGTCTTGATGCCCTTGACCGCGGCCTCACGGGTCTCGGTGTCGAACTCCTCGGCGGTCTTGCCCTGGATCTCCAGGTACTTGTCGAGGTCGAGGCCCATCTGGCCGAGCTGGTGGTGCTCCAGGTTGTGCTTGCGGGTGTTGATCTCGTCCTCGAGCAGCTTCTCGGGGACGGGCACCTCGACGAGCTCCAGCAGCTTCTCCAGGACGCGCTCCTGGGCCTGCGTGGCCTGGTCGTACTGCTTCATGTTCTCGAGGCGCTTGCGGCTGTCCGCCTTGAGCTCGTCGAGGGTGTCGAACTCGGAGGCGAGCTGCGCGAACTCGTCGTCCAGCTCGGGAAGCTCACGGGCGGCGACCTGGGTGACCTTGACGGTGACCTCGGCCTCCTTGCCGGCCGCCGAGCCGCCCTTCAGCTCGGAGGTGAAGGTGGCCTCGCCACCGGCCTCCAGGCCCTTCACGGCGTCGTCGATGCCTTCCAGCAGCTCGCCGGAGCCGATCGTGTAGGAGACGCCGCTCGCGACGCCGTCCTCCAGGATCTCTCCGTCGACCTTGGCCTCCAGGTCCACGGTCACGACGTCGCCGTCCTCGGCGGCACGCTCGACCGGGGAGGTCGAGGCGAAGCGCTCGCGGAGCTGCTCGACCGACTTGTCGATGTCCTCGTCCGACACCTCGACGGCGTCGACC
Organism: Streptomyces sp. NPDC050263; assembly: GCF_040655955.1. NCBI lineage: Bacteria > Bacillati > Actinomycetota > Actinomycetes > Kitasatosporales > Streptomycetaceae > Streptomyces > Streptomyces sp. NPDC050263. The sequence goes on from NZ_JBFAKW010000024.1 coordinate 63,118, forward strand.
TCGACCTCGATGGAGGAGAAGTCCTCGGGAAGCTCGAGGGCGGGACGGACGTCGACCTCGGCGGTGAAGTTCAGCGTCTCGCCGTCCTTCAGCTCCGTGATGTCGACCTCGGGCTGGCCGAGAACGTCGATCGAGGCCTCGTTGACGGCCTCCGTGTAGAACTTCGGCAGCGCGTCGTTGACGGCCTCCTCCAGCACGGCACCGCGGCCGAAGCGCTGGTCGATGACCCGGGCGGGGATCTTGCCCTTGCGGAAACCCTTCACCGTGACCTGCTGGTTGATCTTCTTGTACGCCGCGTCGAGGCTGTCCTTGAGCTCCTCGAAGGGCACCTCGATGCTGAGCCGAACCCGAGTCGGGTTCAGGGTCTCCACGGCGCTCTTCACGGTTCGGTCTCCTTGGGGGCTGACTTCTTGGGTTCTGCAGGAGCCAGACCGGCTCCCGCGGATTCGCCGCCCGGAGGACTTCAAGAGAGATGAGACATACGGGCGTGCAGCTTGCATAGTAACGGCAGCGAGGACACGCCCCAAAGGCGATCAAGCGAGGTGACCGCACAGGCGGCCGGTTGTTGGTCGGTCGACTGCCGGTCGATCGCCGGTCACCGGTCGATCGGTGGTCGGTCGGTGGTCGGGGTGGCGGGATTTGAACCCACGGCCTTCCGCTCCCAAAGCGGACGCGCTACCAAGCTGCGCCACACCCCGTCAGGTGCGAGACGTAGGGTACATGCCCGCAGACCGCCCGACCGTCGCTTTTGCCGAGCCCGAGGATGAGCCGCGGCGGGGCCGGGAAGCGGGGCGCGAGAAACGGGGTGTGCGACACACGGCGCCGACCCGCTACGATGCTGGCAGTGCCGCGGTCCACCGACCTGCGGCGCGCGTTGTGCGGGCGTAGCTCAATGGTAGAGCACTAGTCTTCCAAACTAGCTACGCGGGTTCGATTCCCGTCGCCCGCTCTTCACGAATCAGGGCCAGGTCAGAGGTTCATTCCTCCACCTGGCCCTGATCATTTCCGGGGGCTCCGATCAGCCCGCCGTGTCCCCCTCGTGCCCTCTTGGGCTTTCGATCTTGCTTCTTCTTGGCTTTCCGTGGCAATGCCTCCGGCGGGGATCGGCCGGCACCGGGATGGAGGGGGCGCCACCGCCGACTGCGGGCTCGTAGTGGCGTGCGTGGGGGGCGTGAATCGAACCCACGGCTGCCTCAGTCCGAGGTGGGCATGACCTCTCGGCCGTGTCACCATGCGCGACAGGACCCAGACGCTATGACGCCAAGGTCAGTAGTCGTCGTCCGGCTGTTCGTTTCGTTTGCCGTTGCAGTACGACCAAGTACAGACGCCGTGCCAGTACTTGGTGCGTGACGATGTGTAGAGGTCCGCGGTCAGGTCGGCCACCTGGGAGCGAGTCAGGCCGGGGGAGCCGTTGCGGATTTGGTGAGAGTCGGCGACCGCCACGGCGGCCACGATGCTGTAGTCGGCCAAGACGCAGATCGGGACTCGTATCGCCGGGGCGGAGCGTGTTTTCACCGAGCCCATGCTCTTGAGGTCAGCGTCCTGGCACTCCATCAGAACGCCGTGAAAGCCGGCAGGGGCGAACCGCACGCGGGAGCCGACCAGCTTGCCGCTGAACGCCTGGTCGCCGTCGTCGATCGCCTCGAAGAAGTTGTCGAGCGCGGTGGCCGGGTCGGCGATCGTGCCCCAGAGGCCGTCGACCAGCAGTGTTCTGCGCCCGTACTGGTACTGGGCCTGCGCGACGGCAGGGTCCAGGGTATCGACGAGGTCCCGACAGGCCACAGACCGCGACCACCGGAACCGCACGGGGCGGGCGGCGAACCGGGATGACATCGGTGCTGACATGAACGCCGACGGACGGGGGCAGACAGTGACGCTCCAGTACGACTGTGGTCACAGGCAGGTGATCCTGCTCACCTGCGTGCCCGATGCCAGGGGACAAGGCGGGAACAGCGGGTTCGATTCCCGTCGCCCGCTCTGTACGGCCCTCGTCGTGTTCGGGCACATGGCGGTGGCCGTGGCCGGACTCGGCGAGGGGCGGGCCTCAGAAGCTGATCGAGTTGATCGTGTCCGCGAGGGAGTCGAGGAAGCGGTTGATCGACGGGGCCATGCCGGTCGAGGCGAGGAAGAAGCCGAACAGGATCGCGACTATGGCCGGTCCCGCCTTGATCGACCCTCCTCTGATCAGTACCACCAGGATGATCGCCAACAGCAGCACCACTGACAGTGAAATGGCCACAACTGATCACACGCCCTCGGTCGGTCCGCACTCCCGCTTCCATCGTGCCACCAACACGGCCTCCCTATGCTGCCCGTGACGCATCATCGCGTGGGCGCTCCGCCGCCGAGAGTGCCGTACGGCAATGGGATCGCATACCGCACAGGGGAATTGAGGAAGTTCGTTTCCATGCCCACACAACGCCTGTACATCTAATTCGAATTGCGGCGGCAGGCACGTCAACCACTGACACACAACCGGCGTTATGCACCTTTTAGTCGGTATGAATCGTGACATCTTGGGCGGTTTGGGTGGTCGAGAGGGGTGCATTGCGATCCGGGCATACGTTCCAGGCATGCGTTCCGGCTTTGCACCCGAAGGGCAATAACGAGGAATGACCTGGGGCGTTTTACGAATGTGCGCACTCGACGCTAGGGTGCCTCGAATGTTCCACGCCGCTTCGTCTGTCGTTCCGAGTTCGCGCTCGCACTCGCCGTCCCCTCAGCCCTCCGCGAGACGTGACGCGTTCTTCGACAACGCCAAGTACCTGGCGATCGTGCTGGTCGCCGTGGGTCACTCCTGGGAGCCGCTGAAGGGCGGCAGCCGGGTGCTTCAGGCCGCGTACATGTTCGTCTACACCTTCCACATGCCGGCGTTCATCGTCGTCTCCGGCTTCTTCTCCCGCAGCTTCGACGGGAGTCCCCATCGGCTCAAGCGGCTGCTCACGGGCGTCGCCGTGCCGTACGTCGTCTTCGAGACCGCCTATCCGATCTTCCGGCGCGTCGTGGACCACAACACCACCCAGGAGATCAGCCTCCTCGATCCCTGGTACCTCACCTGGTTCCTGTGCGCGCTGTTCGTCTGGCGGCTCACCACCCCCGTCTGGAAGCTCGTCCGCCATCCGCTGCCGCTCGCGCTCGGCGTCGCCATGCTGGCCGCCGTCACCCCGAACATAGGCGACGATCTGGACCTCCAGCGGGTTCTGCAGTTCCTGCCCTACTTCGTCCTCGGTCTGTGCCTCAGGCCCGAGCACTTCCGGCTGGTGCGCCGCCGCTCGGTGCGGATCGCGGCCGTGCCGGTGTTCGCCCTCGCGCTGGCCTTCGCCTATTGGGCGGTGCCGCGGATGAACGTCTCCTGGCTCTACCACCGTGACTCCGCGCAGGAGTTGGGCGCGCCCTGGTGGGCCGGACCCGTCATGCAGCTCGCCCTGTTCGGCTGTTCGCTGGTGCTGACGGCCTGCTTCTTCTCCTGGGTGCCAGGTCGCAGCATGTGGTTCACGGCGCTCGGCGCGGGCACGCTGTACGGCTATCTGCTGCACGGCTTCCTGATCAAGACCGCCGACTACCGCGGCTGGTTCGACCACCCCTCGCTGCACCGGCCGCTCGGCGAGATCGCCGTCAGCGTCGCCGTGGCCGTGGCCGTCACGCTGCTGTGCACCCCGCCCGTGCGGCGGGTCTTCCGGTTCGTGATCGAACCGAAGATGGAGTGGGCCTTCCAGCGGGACGCCGCCGAACTCGCCCGCGAGCGCGAGACTCAGCGCGAGACCCAGCGCGTTGAGGGCAGTAAGGTCCGCGCCTAGGGGGCTTCTGATGGATCTCCGCGGCGTCGCGACGCCCGGCACGCACTCTCGCCGCACCGGGCGAAAGCCCTAGTAGCTCCGCTACGAGGACTCTCGCCCGGCACACCGAGAGCACGCACCGAACGCCGCTCCTTCTCCCGCGGAGATCCATCAGAAGCCCCCTAGGCCTCACCCCGGGTGGGGCGTCAGGCCGAGAAGTGTGTGCATCCGTGCGTACTTCTCGGTCAGGCGCGTCCTGGTGGGCGCGTCCAGGGCCGCCAGGCGGGACGGGTCCGCGTTGTGGGCCAGGTCCGCCTGTTTCACCAGCAGGGCGCCCGGTGTGGCCAGGATGCGCCCCGCGTACGCCTCCGGGGGCTCCCCCGGCCGCTTGGTGACCGCCAGGACGACCGCCTTCGTGCGGTCGCTCAGCGGGGCCTCTTGCAGCCAGGCCTCGGACAGGGCGTCGTCCTCGACGGCGTCGTGCAGCCAGGCGGCCGCGATCTGGTCGGCGTCGCCGCCACGCGCGCGTACACCCTCCGCGACCGCCTGGAGGTGCTCGGCGTAGGGCCGGCCCGCTTTGTCGGTCTGGCCTTCGTGGGCGGCGCGGGCGAGGGCCTCGACCTCGGACAGGGTGAGCATGGGTCCCCTTCGGGAGAGCTCGGCAGTGCTCAGGACAGCGGCACCGCTTGGGACGTCGGGCCCTCCCGGCAGACCAGCAGCAGGGCACGGTCGTCGTTGACGTCCTTCGCCACCGCCTCGATCAGGTGCCAGGCGGCCCCCTGGAAGCCGCCGGCCACATAGCGGTCGGCCTCGCCGGTGAGGCGGTCGATGCCCTCGACGATGTCCCGGTCGGAGGTCTCCACCAGGCCGTCGGTGAAGAGCATCAGCACGTCGCCGGGGCGCAGCGAGCCCTTCACCGGGTCGAACTGGGCGCCGTCGTACACGCCGAGGAGGGGGCCCTCGGCGGCCTTCTCCTCCCAGCGGCCGCTGCCCGCGCTGAGCTGGAGGCCCGGCGGATGACCGGCCGAGTAGAGCTCGTAGTCGCCGGAGTCGAGGTCGAGGACCAGGTGGATGGAGGTCGCGAAGCCCTCGTCCCAGTCCTGGCGGAGGAGGTAACCGTTTGCCGCCGGGAGGAAGGCGTGCGGGGGCAGGGAGCCGAGCAGACCGCCGAAGGCGCCCGAGAGCAGCAGGGCCCGGGAGCCCGCGTCCATGCCCTTGCCGGAGACGTCCGTGAGGACGACCTCCATGGTGCGGCCGCCGTTCGTCCGGGCCGCGACGACGAAGTCACCGGAGAACGACTGGCCGCCGGCCGGCCTGAGTGCCATCTCGCGGTGCCAGCCCGGCGGCAGGCTCGGGAGCTTGCTCTGCACCCGGATGCGCTCGCGCAGGTCGAAGAGCATGGTGCCGCCGCGCCGCCAGGGCACGCCGACCCGACTGCGGAACTGGGCGATGAGGAGGCCGAAGAAACCGCAGGCGGCGACGACCAGGACCACCCCCGGGGTGACTCTGGACGGGCCCTCCGTGTACGGCCCCAGCTGCACCGACTCCACGATGAGGGCCGTCGCCGCAGCCGCGTACAGGCCGAGCAGGCTCGACGGGCGCAGCAGCAGACCGCCCGCGACGATCGGCAGGACCAGGGCGGCCGGCGAGCACCACACGGAGTTGGCGAGCGTGGTGACGGCGATCAGCGGGACGGTGAGGAGGAGGAAGGCCAGGGCGATCCAGTCCGAGCCGTCGCCGCGGAAGTAGTCCACGGCGCTTCTGCGCAGGCCGGTGCGGACCCGGTGCAACAAGTGCTTCAACCGGGCCGTGAACGTCTCGGCTTCCGCGCGCCGCTGTCGTCCTGCTGCCATTAGTTCGGGACCCTATCCATCGAACCCGCCGCTTGGCACGGGAGGTCCCACTTGTCCCCCGTCCGAGGCCCAACTTCACAGTGAACTTCACGGAAAGCGCTCGCGCCCCGAAGAGGGAGAAATTCCCTGGCTCGTCCTGCATTGGGCTGCTAGGCATGAGTCCATGACGAGTGAAGCGAAGGGCGGTGCGGCCCGATCGGCGACCGGTCCGCGGGTGCTGCGGCCGGACGAATGGGACGAGTGGTACGGCACCCTGATGCGTGCCTTCGGCGGAGTGCGCGAGACAGTCGAGGAACGGGACCTGTGGAGGGCGCTCACCCCGTTCCCACGCTCCCTGGGGGTGTGGGAGGAGGACGGCGGGGACGATCCGGAAGGCGGCTGTGTGGGGTCCGCGGGGGCCTTCGACTTCCGGCTGACGGTGCCCGGCGGCGCCTCGGTGCCCACGGCGGGCGTGACGATGGTCAGCGTGCGCGCGACGCACCGGCGGCGCGGGGTGCTGACGTCGATGATGCGGCGGCAGCTGGACGACGTACGGGAGTGGGGCGAGCCGCTCGCCGCCCTCACCGCCTCCGAGCCGGACATCTACGGACGGTTCGGTTACGCGGCGGCGACCTTCGGTCTGCACGCCGAGATCGACACCGGCCGGGTACGGCTGTCCGTCCCGGCCGGCACGGACGGCGTGCGGCTGCGGTACGTCGACCCCGCCGCGGCGCTCGACGCGTGCGAGACGGTGTACGCGCGGACCGTGCCCGATCGGGCCGGGATGCTCGCCCGGCGGCCCGGGTGGGAGCGGCTGGGACTGCTCGACCCGGAGAGCGCGCGCAACGGTGCGTCGCCGCTGCAGTGCGTGCTCGCCGAGCGGGACGGCGAGGTCACCGGGTACGCCCGCTTCCGGGTGCGGCCCGAGTGGACCGACCGCGGGCACAACGGGCAGGTGCTGCTCCAGGACCTGACGGGGCTCGATCACGTGTCCGAGGCGGCGCTGTGGCGGTTCCTGTTCGGGATCGACCTCACGACCACGCTGAAGGTGCGGGGGCGGCCGATGGACGACGCGTGGCAGCATCTCGTCTCCGACATCCGGCGGTGTGAGCTGCGGGTGCGGGACTCGTTGTACGTGCGGCTGGTGGACGTCGGCGCGGCACTGGAGGCGCGGACGTACCAGACGCCGGTGGATGTGGTGCTGGACGTCGAGGACGCCTTCTGCCCCTGGAACTCGGGGCGTTGGCGGCTGTCCGGCGACGCCAAGGGGGCGGTCTGCGGGCGGACGTCCGATGCCGCCGATCTTGCTCTGTCGGTACGGGAGCTGGGGGCGGCGTACCTCGGCGGGGTGAGCCTGGGGGCGCTCGGCGCGGCCGGGCGGGTGCGGGAGCTCAGGCAGGGGGCGTTGACGGAGGCGGCGGTGGGGTTCGGGGCGGTTGCCGCGCCTTGGCTGCCGCACGGGTTCTAGCGGGGCGGTGCGGCTCGGCCCGGGGCCGGGCGGTCGCGGGGCGGTGCGGCTCGGCCCGGGGCGGGCGGTCGCGGGGCGGGGCGGTCCGTCGCTTGGCTCAGCCTTTCTGGCAGGTCGGGCACCAGAAGAGGTTGCGGGCCGCCAGGTCCGCCGTGCGGATCGCTTCGCCGCAGAGGTGGCAGGGCTGGTTCGCACGGCGGTAGACGTACACCTCGCCGCCGTGGTCGTCCACGCGGGGCGGACGTCCCATCGCCTCCGGAGTGTGCTGCGGGCGGACCGTGTCGATGCGGTTGTTGCGGACGCCCTCGCGCATGAGGTCGACGAGGTCGGTCCACATCGCGTCCCACTCGGCGGAGGCGAGGGTCCGGCCCGTGCGGTACGGGTCGATGCCGTGCCGGAAGAGGACTTCCGCGCGGTAGACGTTGCCCACGCCGGAGATGATCTTCTGGTCCATGAGGAGGGCGGCGATCGTCGTGCGGCTGCGGGAGATGCGGGTGTAGGCGAGCTGCGGGTCGGCGTCGGCGCGGAGGGGATCGGGGCCGAGGCGGGCGTGTATGGCCTGCTTCTCCTCGTCCGTGATCAGGGCGCAGGTGGTGGGGCCCCGGAGGTCCACGTAGGAGGTGGGGCCGGTGAGGCGGAGGCGGACCGTGTCCGTGGGCGGGGGCGCGGGGGCCGGGCCGAAGTTGACCTTGCCGAAGAGGCCGAGGTGGATGTGGATCCAGCGGTCGCCGGCGAAGCCGAGGAAGAGGTGTTTGCCGTGGGCTTCGGTGCGGGTGAGGGGGGTGTCGGTGAGGAGGGCGGCGGCGTCGGTGAACTTGCCCTGGGGGCTGGTGAGTTGCGTTGCCCGGTTGGTGAAGCGGGCGTAGTCCTGCGCCAGTCGGTGAATCGTGTGCCCTTCTGGCACCTGGGTCTCCCTTGCTTTCCCACCCACCCGCCCGACTCGGTGGGTCGGAAAGTGGGCTGGTCCGGGGCTCCGCCCCGGACCCATGCGGGGGCTCCACCCCCTGCGCCCCGCCGGGGCTGCGCCCTGCGTCGCGGCTGGGGCCCGAACCTCCGCCGCGGCTGGGGCCCGAACCTCCGCTGCGGCTGGGGCTCGGCCCTTGGGTCTGCGCTTCAGGGGAGCTACTGCTGGGGGTGGTGGGGCGGGATTTCCGGGAGGGTGCCTGTGGTTTCGTATGTGGCCAGCATGTCGATGCGACGGATGTGGCGGGTGTCCTCGGAGAACGGGGTGGCCAGGAAGGTCTCGACGAACTTCGTCGCCTCGTCCTGGGTGTGCATGCGGGCGCCGACCGCGACGACGTTGGCGTTGTTGTGCTGGCGGCCCAGCGACGCCGTCTCCTCGCTCCAGGCCAGAGCGGCACGGACGCCCTTCACCTTGTTCGCCGCGATCTGCTCGCCGTTGCCGGAGCCACCGATCACGATGCCGAGGGAGTCGGGGTCGGCGGCGGTGCGCTCAGCGGCGCGGAGGCAGAACGGGGGGTAGTCGTCCTGGGCGTCGTAGATGTGGGGGCCGCAGTCGACGGGGTCGTGACCCGCCTCCTTGAGCCATTCGACGAGGTGGTTCTTGAGTTCGAAGCCGGCATGGTCCGAGCCGAGATACACGCGCATGGGATGAGTGTGACACGCGTGTTGCGGGGTAGCAGCGCCGGGTGCCGCGTCCAAAAACTGTAGGCAATTCCACAGAAGCTCAGGAAAACCTCAAGTAACAATCCGGAATCAAAGGTTCCTGAATCCATTCGCCTCGGATTCACTGGACCGGCTCGTACGTCCCCCCACATGTCGATACGTGTCGATCCACCTGATTCCCCTCACGCGGCGCAAAGGAAAGCCATCCCCATGACTTCGCAGCCGACCCTCACCAAGGCCGATCGCGACCCCGGAGGCCCCGGAGAACCCGGCGACCCCGGTTCCGGACTTCACGCAGGGCTCAAGAACCGGCATCTGTCGATGATCGCCATCGGCGGTGTCATCGGCGCCGGACTGTTCGTCGGTTCCAGCTCCGGCATCGCCACCGCCGGGCCGGGCATCCTGCTCTCCTACGCTCTCGTCGGCACGCTCGTGGTGCTGGTGATGCGGATGCTCGGCGAGATGTCCGCGGCCAACCCGACCTCCGGCTCGTTCTCCGCCCACGCCGACCGGGCGCTCGGCCGCTGGGCCGGGTTCTCCATCGGCTGGCTGTACTGGTTCTTCTGGGTCGTCGTGCTGGCCGTCGAGGCCACCGCCGGCGCCAAGATCCTCGAAGGCTGGATTCCCGCCGTCCCGCAGTGGGGGTGGGCGCTCATCGTGATGGTCGTGCTCACCGCCACGAACCTCGTGTCCGTCGGCTCCTACGGTGAGTTCGAGTTCTGGTTCGCCGGGATCAAGGTCGTCGCGATCGGCGCGTTCATCGTCATCGGCGGGCTCGCCGTCTTCGGTGTGCTGCCCGGCGTCGACAGCGACAAGGCCGGACTGGGCAACCTCACCGAACACGGCGGCTTCCTGCCCAACGGGCCCGGCGCCATCCTCACCGGAGTGCTGCTCGTCGTCTTCTCCTTCATGGGCAGCGAGATCGCGACCCTGGCGGCCGGCGAGTCCGAGGACCCGCAGCGGGCCGTCACCAAGTCCACGAACAGCATCATCTGGCGTATCGGCGTCTTCTACCTCGGGTCGATCTTCGTCGTCGTCACGCTGCTGCCCTGGGACGACGCGTCCATCGCGGAGCAGGGCTCCTACGTCGCCGCCCTCGACTCGCTCGGCATCGCGCACGCCGGTCAGATCATGAACTTCATCGTGCTGACGTCCGTGCTGTCCTGTCTCAACTCCGGGCTCTACACGGCCTCCCGCATGGCCTTCTCCCTCGGTCAGCGGGGCGACGCGCCGAAGGTCTTCGCCCGGACGACGGGGCGGGGCGTTCCGCTCGCCGCCATCGTCGTCTCCGTCGCGTTCGGGTTCGTTGCCGTCTTCTTCAACTACAAGTTCCCGGACTCCGTCTTCCTCTTCCTCGTGAACTCCAGCGGGGCCGTGGCCCTGTTCGTCTGGCTGGTGATCTGCTTCTCTCAGCTGCGGATGCGGAAGATCATCCAGGCCGAGGCGCCCGAGAAGCTGGTCGTGAAGATGTGGCTGTACCCGTACCTGACCTGGGCGACGGCCGCGCTGATCGTCTTCGTCCTCGGTTACATGCTGACCGACACCGAGGGGGAGAGCAGCGGGCGGACGACTGTGCTGCTGTCGCTGCTCGTCGCCGCGGTCGTCGTCGTCATCGCCGTCGTCAAGCAGGGCGGCCGGCTCACGGCCGATGACAAGGGCAAGGACGTGGACGTGGACGTGGAGAAGGAACAGGTGAGCTAGCTCGCTTCGGGAGATCTGCGAAAGGGGTCCGGCTGTCTCGGCGGGGCCCCTTTCTTCGGTTCACTTCTTTCGTTCTGTCACATCACCTTGAAGCTGTCCTTCACCCTCTCGTACGTCTTCATGGCCGCCGTCTCCGTCTCCGGCTGGTACCAGGTGTTGATCTGGAACGACCTGCCGTCCTCGTTGAAGCCCAGGAGACGGGCGTGCCAGGGGGTGCCCTGGAGGGTGAACGTGTACTCCCAGACGACCGCCGGGAGGCCGCGGAACGTCGTCTCCTCCAGGCGGATCTTGCGGTAGTCCTGGCCCTGTTGGGCGTTCCGCTCGGAGGTCTGCCAGGTGTCGATCAGATCGCCGCGGGCCAGGGAGGACTTCGCGACGAGTTCCTGGGTGCCGTCGGGGGACGTGTAGTGCACCTCCGCGCCCGTCTTCACATCCCGCCGCCAGCCCTTGGGCGTCGCCCACGCGAAGCCGCCGGCCTCCTGGTGCGTGCCGGGCGGCAGACTCGGCGGCCTGAAGGTCCCCTCGACCGTGGACGACGGTGACAGCGACGGGGTGGCGGGGGCTTCCGCAGTCGTGCCGGTGACCGGCGACGGCTTGGGCGAGGCGCCGCCTGCCCGGTCGTCGTCGCCGTCGTGCGCACCGGGGGCCGACGCGAGCACGATCGCCACGACCGTCCCGACGGCCACGACACCCAGGGCGGCGACCGCTCCGGTACGGCGACGTCGGCCTGTCCATCCCGCGGTCCGGCCGCCGCGCCCGCTCCCGGAGGCCGCCGGGACAGCGGGACCGGGCAGCTCGCCTCCGGACGGGAGTCCCGCTCGGCGGGTCCGGACGGCTGAGCGCGGTGCGGGGGTTCCCTCCCCCGCCTCCGGGAAGGGCCTGCGTTCCGTCTCCGCCTGGGAACGGGCCAGTGAGACTCCGGAACGAGGGGGAGCGGACGGGGAAGGGGTCGGGGACGGGGATACGAACGGGGCTGCCGAGCCTGACTCCGAGCGCATCTCCGAGGCTGCTTCGGTGGAGGGATCGGGGGGCTCTGGAGGAGCCGGTGCCCTCGATGCGTCCAGGAGCGCGCGTGTCGGCGGCTCCCTCAGCACCGCTGGTCCTGCTACCGGTACTTCTGCTGGTCCTTCTTCTGGCCCTCCTCCCCCTTCTGCAGGGGGCGGGAAGGCTATGGGGGCGAGGGCGGATTCCAGGTCGGTGAGGGTCGGGCGGGCTGCGGGGTCCTTCTTGAGGAGGGTTGCGAGGACGGCTTGCAACGGGCCCGCGTCGACGGGGAGTCGAGGTTCCTCGTAGAGGACCGCGTGGAGCGTGGCCAGCGTCGTTTCTCGGGAGAAAGGGGAGTGGCCTGCCAGGGCCGCGCAGAGCGTCGCGCCCAGGGACCAGACGTCGGAGGGCGGGCCCTGCGGGCTGCCGGAGATGCGCTCGGGGGCCATGTAGTCGGGGGAACCGACCAGCATGCCGACCATGGTCAGCGCCTTGGCGTCCTGGATCGCGGCGATGCCGAAGTCGGTGAGGACGACGCGTCGACCGCCGGTCGCCCTGTTGCCGAAGGTGTCGAAGGTCTGCGCGCTCGGCGCGTTCTCCACCAGGACGTTGCCCGGTTTGATGTCGCGGTGCAGGACTCCCCCCGCGTGCACCTGGCGCAGCGCCATGACCAGGCCGAGGCCGATGCGGGCGGTCTCGTGCGGGCCCAGCGGACCCTCCTCGGCCATGATCCGCTCCAGAGAGCGGCCGGCGACCAACTCCATGACGATCCAGAGGCGTTCGCCCTCGTCGACCACGTCGTAGACGCGCACCACGTTGGGGTGGTCGATGCGGGCGGTGGCCCTGGCCTCGCGGAGGGTGCGTTCGCGGCGGGTGCGGGTGTCCTCCGAGTCGAGGCCGTCGATGCGCATCTCCTTCACGGCGACCTGCCGGTCGAGCACCTCGTCGGTGGCTCGCCACACCCGTCCCATTCCTCCCTGCCCGATACTCTCGACCAGTCGATAGCGGCCCGTCACGATTATCCCTGGGAAACCCCCGCTCCCTGAATTATCCGGATTCCCGTCGTTCCCCGGATTCCCCGGACCCCCCGGATTCCCCGTGTTTCCCGAATTTCCCGGCAATCCGCTGCACCCCCTCCATTGCCCGGCCCCTGAAACACAATAGTCACACTTAGTGCGGTACCAGCATAGTGTGGAGAAATCTTGTGGTACCTCTTCAAGTACTGCGAATTCAGGCGCAGCCAAGGGGGCCGAACATGAGTTCTCGTCGTGCGACGACCATTGCCGGATCGCTGGTCGTGACATCTTTCTCGGCAGTGTTGATCTTTTCCTTCCCGGCCGGGGCGGACGACCAGGGGCCCGGCAGCAGCAAGGGGGGAAAGCCCGTCGACGAGGCGCCTGCGGGCGTGAAGACGACGACGCTGCTGCCGGAGTCGATCTCGGTCGACAACAGTTCGAACAAAACGGCTATCACCGCGACGGTGAAGAACGAGGGAACCAAGGACAGCGGACAGATAAGGCTTTTGGTCGTGGGGTTCGACGGACTCTCGGTCAAAAGCGTCGAGGGGTGTGCCGCCATCGCGGAGAAAGATCTTCCGGAGGGATCCAACAGCGGTTTCGCCTGCCCCATCGACAATCTCGCGGCCGGGGCGTCGAAGTCGTACGCCGTCGACGCGACCTTCGATCTGAGCAAGACCGGAAAGATCTGTCTGCCCGTCCAGACCAGCGACGGGACGAAGACGTTCTGGCAGCAGGGCCCGGTGCCGTTCGGTACGACGAACCCGTCGCCGAACGCGCCCGCCACCCCGCTGCTCCTCGGCACCGACAACACGCCCGTGGCCCCCGGCGGCGACGAACTGCCCAAGACCGGTGTCGGACGCGACCTGCTGCCGCTCGGCGCGGCCGGGGCCTCGCTGCTCGCGGCGGGCGCGGCCGGGCTGTGGTGGTCCCAGCGGCGACCGCGGCAGCGGCAGGGCTGAGCCCGACAACCAGCCCGACTGCCCGACAGGCCGACAGGCCGACAGGCCAACAGGCCAACAGGCCAACAGGCCCAGCAAGCCCGACAGGACCGACAGGAGCGACAGGACCGACAGGAGCGACAGGACCGGCAAGCGCCGACAGCGAAGGGGCGTGATCTGACGGAATCCGTCAGGTCACGCCCCCTTCGGCGGTCGGGTCGGCGAATCGTCAGCCGGTCACCGCTTGACGAGCTTCCAGGCCGTCGGCAGCAGGCCCATCGCCAGGAGTGCCTTGAGGGCGTCGCCGATCAGGAACGGCGTGAGGCCGGCCGCGATGGCGGCGGAGGCGGAGATGTCCGCCGCGTAGGCGAGGTACGGGACGCCGACGGCGTAGATGACGGCCTCGCCCAGCAGCATCGCGCCCGCCATGCGCAGCATGGAGCGGTCGGCGCCGCGGCGGGCCAGCGCGCCCACGGCGGCGGAGGCGAGGATCATGCCGAGGATGTAGCCGAAGGAGACGCTGAGGCCCGAGGCGCCGTCGGCGAACCACGGCACGCCGGCGAGCCCGGCCAGCGCGTACACGGCGAGTGCGGAGACTCCTCGGCGGGTGCCGAGGGTCGTGCCGACGAGCAGCGCGGCGAAGGTCTGGCCGGTCACCGGAACGGGGGTGCCGGGGACCGGGACCGCGATCTGGGCCGCGAGGCCGGTCAGCGCGGCGCCGCCGAGCACGAGCGCGATGTCCCGGACACGGGAGGCGGGGAGCAGGTCGGCGAGGACCTGCCCGGGACGGGCGGCGGTGACGGCGGCGGTGCTCATGGGGACTCCGCGAGGTGGGGACGGTTCGGGACACCGCGACGCTATCCCAGCGATCACGGGCCGCTCACCGTCAGCGATCGACAAAGGGGGGAACTCGACCTTGGTCGGCTCCGGACAAAGAGTGCCCGTTACACCCGGTACGGCGTGACGCCGATCACTGAGGTGGGGATGTTTCGCCCACCTTTCGGCGAGACGGCGAGATTGTGTGTTCTCACCAAAGGAATCCTAGTGCTCTGGTCGGATTCACCTTTCCTGCCCTACGCTTCCAGCCATGGTTGCCCAGGCCCAGGCCCTGAACTTCTCGTCGCGTCGCCATGTCGACCTGCGACGCGTCGGCACGGCCGCCTGTCGCCCTCCGGTGTGAGGCGGGCGGAGTCGGTCATCCGGCGCGCCGCGCCCCACAGACGGCGCAGTGTCGGACCGGCTCCCGACTTCCGAGGAAGTTCCCCTTGCCTCCCATGCCCCGTACCGCGGCTCCCCCCGCCCGGACCTCTGCCCGGACCTCTGCCCGGACCCCTCCTCCGGCGGCCCCTCCCGTCGCCCGCCGGGTCGCCGACAGCGACCGGCGGCGTACCAGTGCCAGCGTGATCCTGCGGTCCGTGCTGGAGCACGGGCCCGTCGCGCGCTCCACCCTCGCCCGGCTGACCGGGCTGTCCCCCGCCTCCGTCACCGATCACTGCGCCCGGCTCGCCGGGCTCGGGCTGATCCGGGAGGCGGCCGTGCCCCGGCGCAGCAACGGGGTGGGCCGTCCGCACGTTCCGGTGGACCTGGACGACTCCAGGCTGGTGCTGGGCGGGGTGCATGTGGCGGTGCCGTACACGACCGTCTCGCTGCTCGATCTGCGGGGACGGGTGGTGGCGCGGCGGGAGTTGAGGCATCGAAGCCTCGAACCGTCCGAGGTGCTGGCGCGGGCCGCCGACGGGCTCGGCGCGCTGCTGGGCGAGGCTCCCGACCGCCTGGCCCTCGGGGCGGGGGTCGCCGTGGGCGGCTGGGTGGACCGGGATTCGGGGACCGTCGTCGAGCATCCGCTGCTCGGGTGGCGGGATGTGCCGGTGCGGGAGATCGTCGCCGGTCGCAGCGGGCTGGCGGTCCAGGTGGACGGACACGCGCGGGCGTTGGTCAACGCGGAGCGGATGTTCGGGCGGGCGCGCGGCAGCCGGAGCGTGCTCCAGCTGTTCGTCGGGAACGTGGTCGACGCGGCGTTCGCCACCAACGACGAGGTGCACCACGGGCCGCGTTCGCAGGCGGGCGCCATCGCCCATCTGCCGTTGGCCGGCGGCACCGAGCCCTGCGACTGCGGACGCGTCGGCTGCCTCCAGGCGGAGCTGAGCGAGCGGACGTTGTGCCGGCGGGCCACGGCGGCAGGGGTGATCGACCGGGTCAACCCGATGCATGTGCTCGCCGCGGCCGACGCCGGGGACCCGGTGGCCGTCCGGCTGTTGCGGGAGCGGGCGCGGATGGTCGGGCGGGCGGTCGGGCTGCTGCTGGACGTGCTCAATCCGGAGCGGGTCGTCGTCACCGAGGTGGGCGTGCTGTTCCGGGAGGACTGCCTCGCCGCGCTGCGGGACGAGGTCGGTGCGGGGCGCGCGGACTGCGTCCTGCCCGCGAGTTTCGGGGACTCCGTGCTGGCCGTGGCGGGCGGCGCGGTGGCTCTGGACGTGCTGTACCGGGATCCGCTGAGGGCATCGGAGGCGGGCGACACCGTGCGCGACACCGCTCCCAGTTAATTCAGAAACTCCGAATGTTGACAGGCCTTGCCCGAGGACGGGAATATCGTTCCATGAGCTGTCGCACCTTCTGTTGCTGACGCCCCGGCGCGCCGGGAGCGCGCCCTTCTCTTCTCCCTCTGCCTTGCATCTCGGCCTTTGATGCTCCGCCTTTCACGCGTGAGCTTTCTTTGTCAGGCCATGATGCGCCCGCAATTCCGCATTCCTTTCCGTTCGTTTTCCCCTGGGGGTTCTCCCATGCCCGTTTCCCGTGCGTCCGGTGTCGACCGACGTCTCTTCCTCGCCTCTCTGCTCGGTGCCGCCGCCGGGGTCGCGGGGCTCAGCGGCTGCGCCGAGAGCAGTGCCGCCACGGGTGGCGAGGGCGCCTCCGCGGCTCCGCTCGCCGACAAGGTGCCCGCCGGCACGAGCCTGAAAATCTCCTCTTTCCAGAACGTCCAGCAGTTGCAGTTCAAGCTGGCGGATCTGCCGGCGCTGCCGTTCAAGGTGTCCAGCTGGCTCAACATCGGGGCCGGTCCGGATGTCATCAACGCCTTTCGCGCGAAGTCCCTGGATCTCGCCAACAACGCGGGTATTCCGCCGATCCAGGCCCATTACCAGGGATTCGACGCGAAGATCGTCGCGATCAACATCACCCGCAAGCCCAACTATCTCTTCGCGACCAAGCCGGGCAGCGACATCCACACCGTCGAGGACTTCCGGGGGAAGAAGCTGGCGTTCTCGCAGGGGCAGGCGCAGGGCGTCGTCCTGCTGCGGGCGCTGAAACAGGCGGGCCTGAAGTACGACGACGTCAAGCTCGTCCCACTGACCAGCAACCAGTTCCTCACCGCTCTCCAGTCCGGTCAGGTGGACATCGCCCCGCTCGCCAACAGCCAGTCCCCGGCCTACCTCAAGCAGTACGGGTCCAAGGGCGCCCGGGTCGTCACCACCGACGTCGTCGACCTGCTCAACCTGCTGTGGGCGCCGACGTCCGTGCTGAACGACGAGGCGAAGGCGGCCGCGGTCGCCGCGTACATCCCGCAGTGGGCGCGGGGCCAGGTGTGGCAGTACGAGCACCCGGACGTCTGGAACGAGGAGTTCTACGTCAAGACCCAGAACCTGACCCTCGATCAGGCCGAGGCGATCACCGCGCTGGCCAACAAGCCGCTGTTCTCGCCGAGTTGGGCCGAGGCGATCAAGTGGGAGCAGGAGACCGCGGACCTGCTCGCGGAGGGCGGCTTCGTGAAGAGGTTCGACGTCTCCTCGCTCTTCGACCACCGCTTCGAGGGCATCGCCGCGAAGTCCGTAGCCGCCGAGTACCGGAGTTGACCGCCATGACCACCGTCACTGCCACCGCACTGGGCACCGCCCCCGCCGTCACCGCCGAAGACGGCCGCCCCCGCCGCCGACGGCGCCGCGGCCTCGCCCCCGGCCGCCGGCTGCCCGCCGCCCGCCTCGCCGGGCCCCTGCTGCTCATCGTCCTGTGGGCCGCCGCGTCGGCCGCCGGGCAACTGGACACCGGCGCGATCCCCGCGCCCCGGACGGTGCTGGAGACCGGCGTCCGCCTGTGGACCGACGGGACGCTGACCACCGACATCCTCACCTCGCTGGAACGCGCCGGGTACGGCTTCGCGATCGGCCTGACCGCCGGGGTCACGCTCGCGCTGGCCTCCGGGCTGAGCCGGACCGGCGAGGCGCTGATCGACGGAACCGTGCAGCTCAACCGGGCGATCCCGACCCTCGGTCTGATCCCGCTGTTCATCCTCTGGCTGGGCATCGGCGAGACCTTCAAGATCGCGATCATCGCCATCGTCGTCTACATCCCGATCTACCTGAACACACATGCCGCGCTGTCCGGCATCGACCACCGGTTCGTCGAACTCGCCGAGGTGCAGGGGCTGTCGAAGGTCCAGTTCATCCGGCAGATCGTGATCCCCGGCGCGCTGCCCGGATTCTTCGTGGGACTCCGGCTCGGGGTGACCGGCTCCTGGCTGGGACTGGTGGTCCTGGAGCAGATCAACGCCACCAGCGGCCTCGGCTACCTGATGTTCCAGGCCCAGAACTACGGCCGGTCCGACGTCATCCTCGTCGGGCTCCTCATCTACGGCGTCTTCGGACTGATCTCCGACAGCGCGGTCCGTATCGTCGAACGGAGGGTGCTGTCGTGGCGCCGCACACTGAGCAACTGACCCGACCCGCCGTTCAACTGCGGGGGCTGACCCGGTCGTTCGACGGACGTACCGTCCTCGACGGCATCGACCTCGACATCCCCGCCGGACAGTTCGTGGCCCTCCTCGGGCACAGCGGATCCGGCAAGTCCACGCTGCTGCGGGCGGTCGCCGACCTCGACCACGAGGTCGTCGGCAGCGGGCAGCTCACCGCCCCCGAGCGGGTGTCGGTCGTCTTCCAGGACTCCCGGCTGCTGCCCTGGCGGCGGGTGCTGGACAACGTCCTGCTCGGGCTGGACGGCAAGGAGGCCGACCGGAAGGGGCGGGCCGCCCTCGCCGAGGTCGGGCTCGGCGGCCGGGAGCGGGCGTGGCCCAACGAGCTGTCCGGCGGCGAGGCGCAGCGGGCGGCGCTGGCCCGCTCGCTGGTGCGCGAGCCCGAGCTGCTGCTTGCCGACGAGCCGTTCGGGGCGCTGGACGCGCTGACGCGGATCAAGATGCATGCGCTGTTGCGTGAGCTGTGGGAGCGGCACAAGCCGTCTGTGCTGCTGGTCACCCATGACGTGGACGAGGCGATCGTGCTCGCCGATCGGGTGCTCGTCCTGGAGCACGGGCGGGTCGGGCTCGATCTGACGATCGATCGGCCGCACCCGCGTTCGTATCGCGATCCGTTGCTCGGGGAGTACCGGGAGCGGTTGCTGGCGGCGCTCGGTGTGACCGAGGACGTGGGGTGACCCCCGGACAGGCCGAAAGATCCGCACCGGCGCTCGTACGCCGCCACCAGACCTGCTCGTCGTAAAGGACCCGCCATGCCCCGCCGTCTCCTCCACCTCAACGCGTTCCTCATGAGCACCGGTCATCACGAAGCCTCCTGGCGGCTTCCGGAGAGTGATCCGTTCGCCCATGTGGAGTTGGACCACTACGTCCACCTGGCCCGGATCGCCGAACGCGGCACCTTCGACTCGCTGTTCCTCGCCGACGGGCCGCAGCTGTGGGGCGACATCGCCCAGCGTCCGGCCGGCGCCCTGGAGCCGCTCACGCTGCTCACCGCGCTGGCGACCGCCACTCGGCACATCGGGCTGATCGCCACCGCGTCCACGTCCTACAACTCCCCCTACAACCTGGCCCGCAAGTTCGCCTCGCTGGACATCATCAGCGGGGGCCGGGCCGGCTGGAACATCGTCACCACCGCCGGCGCCGAGGCCGCCCGCAACTTCGGGCTCGACGCCGAGCCCGCGCACGCCGAGCGGTACGCCCGTGCCGCCGAGTTCCTCGACGTGGCCCTGAAGCTCTGGGACAGCTGGGAGGACGACGCGATCGTCGCCGACAAGGCGTCCGGCGTCTGGGGCGACGACGACAAGATCCACCCGCCCCGGCACCAGGGCACGTACTTCAGCGTCGAGGGCGCGCTCAACGTGCCGCGTTCGCCCCAGGGTTACCCGCTGCTCGTGCAGGCGGGGTCGAGCGAGGACGGGAAGGCGTTCGCCGCCCGGTACGCGGAGGCGGTGTTCACCGCGCAGCAGACCATCGAGGACGCGCAGGCCTTCTATGCCGACCTCAAGTCCCGTACGGCGGCGGCCGGTCGCGACCCCGAGCACATCAAGGTGCTGCCCGGGATCGTGCCGGTGATCGGCTCGACGGAGGCGGAGGCGCGGGCGCACGAGCAGGTCCTCGAGGACCACATCGTCCACTCGTACGGTATCCAGCGGCTGGAGCAGTTGCTTCAACTTGAGCCGGGCGTACTGGAGTTGGACGGCCTGCTGCCCGCCGATCTGCCTCCGGAGAGTGCGATCGAGGGGGCCAGGAGCCGCTACACGCTCGTCGTGGAACTCGCCCGGCGCGAGCGGCTCACCGTGCGGCAGCTGATCGGGCGGCTCGGCGGCGGGCGCGGGCACCTCACCTTCGCGGGCACGCCCGAGCAGGTCGCCGACGCGATCGAGACCTGGTTCACCCAGGGCGCCGCCGACGGCTTCAACATCATGCCCGCGGTGCTGCCCTCCGGCCTCGACGCCTTCGTCGACCACGTCGTCCCGATCCTGCGCGCCCGCGGTCTGCTGCGCACGGAGTACGACAGCCGCCCCCGCACGACCCTGCGCGAGCGGTACGGCCTCCCGCGCCCCGCCAACCAGCACGTGAACACCCCCGCACCCGCCCTCGAAGTCCCGCGCGGACGTCCTGCTGCTCACGCCCTGACGGCCCGGTGAAGCGTCCTGCCTCGTGATCGTCTTCTCACCCTTCACGCAGGCGGGCGGAATGAAGGAAGCCCCCGCGAGGACGTGACTCGCGGGGGTTCTCCCCTCTCCGGGCGGGGGGTTCTCCCCCGCCCCGGGTCCACCGATCGGTGGACGGGAAGTTCAACCGGGTGCCTCTGTCCGGCAACTGCCCTGGTCAACAAGGCTTTTGGGCATGGAATCAATCAACTCCCCCACGGTACGCATCGCGCGTTCCAGCGCCCGGCACCCCTGGCGGGCGATCATCGGCTGGCTGGTGTTCGTCGCGCTGTGTCTGGCCGTCGGCAGTGCCGTCGGGACGAACAGCGCGAGGACGGCCGACTACCGGGTCGGCGAGGCCGGCCGGGCCGAGGCCATGGCGGCGGACGGGCAGCTGGAGCGCAGGTCCGCCGAGCAGGTGCTGATCTCCGCCGCGCCGCCGGGCACCGCGCTCGACGCCTCCGCCGCCACGGCGGCCGCCCGCGATCTCACCGCCCGGATGGCACGGCTGCCCGAGGTCGCCGAGGTGGCCGCGCCGGTCCGCTCCGCCGACGGCCGGATCCTCGTGGTCGAGGTGACCCTGAAGGGCGAGGAGCGGGACGCCAAGAACAAGGTCGACACGCTCACCGCGCAGACGGCGGCCGTCCAGCAGGCCCACCCGGAGCTGCTGCTCCAGGAGACCGGCAGCCCTTCCATCAGCAAGGGCGTCGACGAGCAGCGCGGGGACGATCTCGCACTCTCCGAGAAGATCACCCTGCCGGTCACGCTGCTGACCCTGCTGGTCGTGTTCGGCTCGCTCACCATGGCCGCCGTGCCGCTGCTGCTGGCGCTGTCGTCGATCGCGGCGGCCGTCGGGCTGTCGATGGTCGCCTCGCACGTCTCCCCCGACACCGGGGTCGGCACGAACGTCATCCTGATGATCGGTCTCGCCGTCGGCGTCGACTACACGCTCTTCTATCTGAAGCGGGAGCGCGAGGAACGGGCCCGCAGCGGGGGGCGGCTCAGCTCGGAGGCGCTGGTCGAGCTGGCGGCGGCGACCTCGGGGCGGGCGGTGGTGGTCTCCGGGTTCGCGGTCGTCGCCTCGACCGCCACGCTGTACCTGGCCTCGGACGTCATCTTCTCCTCGCTCGCCACCGGCACCGTCGTGGTCGTCCTGGTCGCGATGGCCAGCTCCCTGACGGCGCTGCCCGCGCTGCTCACCGTGCTGGGCAGGCGCGCGGAGCGCAGGGCGTCCCGGCGTGCCGAACGCGGGAAGCCGTCCCGGCGCACCCGCGAGGACAGCGGCCGCGGCGACCGCGCCTGGACCGTCCTCCTGCGCCCCGCCGCCCGGCATCCCCTCGCCACGCTCTGCGTGTCGGTCCTCGCCCTGCTCGCGCTCGTCGTCCCGCTGGCCGGTCTGCAGATCACGGAGATGAGCCGGGACACGCACTCCCGCGAGATCCCCGCGATGCGGGTGTACGACCGGCTCAACGAGGCGTTCCCCGAGCAGCGGGTCACCCACCAGATCGTCGTGCGCGCCGAGGCAGCGCAGGCCGACGAGGTCACCGAGGCGTTCGCCGCACTCACCCGACTCACCGACGACGACCCGCTGTTCACCGGCACGCCCCGCGTCCGGACCTCCGCCGACCGCCGCGTCAGCACCCTCGAACTGCGGGTGCCCTATCTGGGCAACTCCGACCAGGCCTACGACTCGCTCGACCACCTGCGGCACGAGTACCTGCCGAAGACCGTCGGCCGGGTCGCCGGCGCCGAGTACGGCGTGAGCGGTGACGTGGCCCGGTACGCCGACTATCCGGCCCACCAGAACGGCAAACTCCCTCTCGTGCTCGGGGCGTTGCTGCTGGTGACCTTCCTGATGACGCTGTACGCGTTCCGGTCCGTCGTCCTCGGCCTGCTCGGCGTCGCGCTGAACCTGCTGTCGGCGGCGGCCGCGCTCGGGCTGCTGGTCCTCGTCTTCCAGCACACCTGGGCCGAGGGGCTGCTCGACTTCCACTCCACCGGGTCGATCGGGTCGCGGGTGCCGCTGTTCCTGTTCGTGATCCTCTTCGGTCTGTCCATGGACTACCAGGTGTTCGTGGTCAGCCGGATCCGGGAGGCCGTGCTCGCGGGGACCCCGACCCGGCAGGCGGTGCTCGACGGGGTCCGCCGGTCGGCGAGCGTGGTGACCAGTGCGGCGGTGGTGATGACGACCGTGTTCGTGAGCTTCGTCTTCCTGCACATCATCGAGATGAAGCAGATCGGGTTCGTGCTCGCGGCGGCCGTCCTGCTGGACGCCTTCGTCGTGCGGATCCTGATCCTGCCGTCGGCGATGCTGCTGCTCGGCGAGCGCAGCTGGTGGCCGGGCCGGGCGGCGCGGCCCGTGAAACCCGCAGCGAGCACAGCGCCGTCCGGCATACGTTCCTCCGTATGACCATGCCCTCGCCTTCCGTCGACGTGTTCTGGGCCACGACACTGCGCCGATGGAACACCGTGTGCTGGGTGCTGTTCGCCGCGATGGCGGTCGGGATCGTCACCGCCCTGGGCGACAGCGGCAGCCGGTACGCGGCCCTCGCCCTGCTCGGCGGCGTGGCGCTCAGCTACGGGGTCCTGCACCGCTTCCCGGACAACCCCGTCGTACGACCGCACGGCTACCTCGTGGTGCTGGTGGTGGCGCTCGGCGGACTGGCGTACCTGCGCACCAGCTACGCGTCACTGTTCATGACGACGCTTCCCCACTACTGGATGTTCGGTCGCAGTCCGAGGATCTCCCTGGGGTTCCTCGGACTGGCCGCCGCGCTGACACTGGGGGGAAGCTGGATGGAGCAGGGCTGGTCGAGGGAGTTCTTCGGCGAGGCGACGGTGGGCACGCTGATCGTGGTGGCGGTGGGGGTGCTGATCGGCCTGTGGGCGCGGGCAGTGGTCGAGCAGAGCACCGAACGCGCCGCGCTCATCGTCGAGTTGGAGCGCACCCAGGCGGAACTGTCCGCCGCCCACCAGCGGCAGGGCGCGGCGGACGAGCGGGAGCGGATGGCGCGGGAGATCCATGACACGCTCGCGCAGGGCTTCGCGTCGATCGTGATCCTCGCGGAGGCCGCGCGCACGGAGCTCGTGGTGGACCCCGGCCGCGCCGCGCGCCAGCTGCGCTCGATCGAGTCGACGGCCCGGGAGAACCTGGCGGAGGCGCGGGAGCTGGTCGGCTCGGGCCACCCCCCGGACGGGTCGGCGTCCCTGGCCCGGACGCTCCGCCGGGTCCTGGGCCGGTTCGCGGAGGACACCGGGCTCACCGTGGCGGCCGACCTGACCGAACTCGACTGCGACCAGCGGACCCGGATCGCGCTGCTGCGCTGCGCCCAGGAGTCGCTGGCCAACGTGCGCAAGCACGCCCGGGCGTCGACCGTGGGGCTGGTGCTGGCCCGGCGGCCGTACGGGGTGGAACTGGAGATCACCGACGACGGCACCGGGTTCGCGGTGGGGGACGCGGTGGGATTCGGGCTGGACGGAATGCGCAAGCGACTGGCGGAACTGGGTGGAAGGCTGACGGTGACCAGTTCGATCGGGGACGGCACGAGGATCCTGGCGGTGATTCCGGTATGAACGGCGACGCGGCCGCACTGCGGGTCGTGGTGGTCGACGACCACACCGTCATGCGGGCCGGGGTGGTGGCCCTGCTGGCCGGGGAGGACGGCATCGAGATCGTCGGCGAGGCGGGCGACGGCCGGGCCGGCCTCGACCTGGTCGAGCGGCACGACCCCGATGTGGCCCTCGTCGACCTGCGGATGCCGGTCCTGGACGGGGTCCGGACGACGACCGAGATCGTCGCCCGCCATCCGCGCACCCGGGTCCTGATCCTGACGACGTACGACACGGACGCGGACATCGAGCGCGGGGTGGAGGCGGGGGCCATCGGCTATCTGCTGAAGGACACCACGCGCGAGCAGCTCGTGGACGCGATCCGGGCGGCGGCGCGCGGGGAGACCGTGCTCGCGCCCCGGGTCGCGGAGAAGCTGGTCGCCCGGCTGCGGCGGCCGGTCCAGGAGGCGCTGACCGCCCGGGAGACGGACGTCCTCGGCGCGGTCGCCGACGGGCTGACCAACGCCGAGATCGGCCGCCGTCTCGTCATCTCCGAGGCCACCGTCAAGACCCATCTGCTGCGGCTGTTCGCCAAGCTCGACGTGAACGACCGGACCCGGGCGGTGGTGGTGGCCATGGAGCGGGGGCTGCTGCCCCCGCCGTAGCGCAGGGCCGGGCGGCGGGTCGGGCGGCGGGCGTCAGGGCTTGCGGGCCAGGCCGCCGTGCTGGCCGATCGGGTGCGGTGGCGCGGCCGTGCCCGGGGCCGGACGCCACAGCGGTACGGACACCACGCCCGGCTCGACCAACTCCAGCCCCTCGAAATAGCCCTCGATCTGCTCGACCGGGCGCAGGAAGTACGGGACCGCGCCGGTCTCGTTGTAGGCGTCCTGCGCCTGCTCGTAGGCGGGGTCGGTGCCGCGGGAGCCGTCGTTGACGCAGAGGTAGCTGCCCGCGGGCAGGCCGTCGAGGAGGGCGCGCACGAGGTCGCGGGCTCGGTCGTAGCCGTCGACGTGGCCGAGGATGCCGCTGAGGATCAGGGCGGTGGGGCGGGTGAGGTCGAGGGTCCGGCCGGCGGCCGCCAGGATGCCGTCGGGCTCGTACAGGTTCAGGTCCTCGTACGCCGTCACGCCCTCGGGGGCGGAGGTGAGCAGGGCGCGGGCGTGGGCGAGGACCAGCGGGTCGTTGTCGACGTAGACGATCCGCGACTCGGGGGCGAGCCTCTGGGCGACCTCATGGGTGTTGTCGACCGTGGGCAGCCCGGTGCCGACGTCGAGGAACTGGCGGACGCCCGCCTCCTCGACGAGATGGCCGATGCTGCGGCCGAGGAAGGCGCGGCTGCTGCGCGCGATGGTCACGATACCGGGGAAGACCGCGGTGTAGGCGTCGCCGGCCGCCTCGTCCACCGGGTAGTTGTCCTTGCCGCCCAGCCAGTAGTTCCAGATGCGGGCCGAATGGGGTACCGAGGTGTCGATCTCCGTCATGGGAACCATGGTGCCCCCGCGAGGGCTGCTCGCGGGGGGCCGTGTCGCGCAGGTTTCGTTACAGGTTGCTGAAGTCCGGGCCCTTGGTACGGGTGCGCTTGATCTCGTAGAAGCCGGGGACGGAGGCGACCGCGACGGTGCCGTCCCAGAGGCGGGCGGCCTCCTCGCCCTTGGGTGCGGGGGTGACGACCGGGCCGAAGAAGGCGATCTGCTCGCCGTCGGGGCCGGGGACGGCGATGACCGGGGTGCCGACGTCCTGGCCGACCTTGTCGATGCCCTCCTTGTGGGAGGCCCGCAGCTGGGCGTCGAACTCGAAGTCCGACTGCTCGGCGTACTCGATCAGGGACGCGGGCAGACCGACGTCCTTGAGCGCGCCCGCGATGGCCTCCAGGGTCGGGCCCTCGTCGTTGTTGTGGAAGCGGGTGCCGAGCGCGGTGTACAGCGGGCCGAGGACGTCGGCGCCGTGCAGCTGCCAGGCGGCGGTGACCACGCGTACCGGCTGCCAGGCCTTGACCGCGAGCATCTCGCGGTACTCCTCCGGCAGCTCGTCGATCTTGTCCTCGTTGAGGACGGCGAGGCTCATGATGTGCCAGCGGACCTCGATGTCACGGACCTTCTCGACTTCCAGAACCCAGCGCGAGGTCATCCAGGCCCAGGGGCACAGCGGGTCGAACCAGAAGTCGACGGGCGTCTTCTCCGACATGTCTCTCCTCAGAAGGTCCTCAAGAAATCAAGCTTCCTCGCCTCAACGCCGTCGCCCGTGCCGCACATTCCCTGCTGCCCGGCGTCAGGGGCACGTGGCAGGATCGCTGCTGACCACGAGATCCATCCCATGACGTGCCGAGGGAGTACCGCCCGTGCCCGGTGAGAACCTGTCCCGCGACGAGGCCCGGGAGCGGGCCGCCCTGTTGTCCGTCGACGGGTACGACGTGTCCCTCGACATCCGGTCGGCGGTGGGCGAGGAGGCGGGAGAACGCACCTTCCGGTCGGTCACCACGCTGCGCTTCCGCTGCAACGAGCCCGGCGCGTCGACCTTCGCGGACCTGATCGCGCCGAGTGTGAGCGCCGTCTCCCTCAACGGACGCGACCTCGACCCCGGCGAGGTCTTCGACGGCGCCCGGATCCTCCTCGACGACCTGGCCGCGGAGAACGAGCTGATCGTCGACGCGAGTTGCGCCTACTCCCGCACCGGCGAGGGCCTGCACCGCTTCGTCGACCCCGAGGACGGCGAGGTGTACCTGTACACGCAGTACGAGCCGGCCGACGCCCGCCGGGTCTTCGCGAACTTCGAGCAGCCCGATCTCAAGGCCCCGTTCCGCTTCGAGGTGCGCGCGCCCGAGGGGTGGACGGTGTGGAGCAACGGCCTCGGCGAGCAGGCGGACGGGGTGTGGCGGTTCGCGGAGACGAAGCCGATCTCGACGTACATCACGTGTGTCGTGGCCGGTCCGTACCACTATGTGACGGATACGTACACGCGTGAGCTGGAAGACGGCAGCACGCTGGAGATCCCCCTCGGCGCGATGTGCCGCAAGGGCCTCGCGCCCTACTTCGAGCCCGCCGACGTCTTCCTGATCACCAAGCAGGGCCTGGACTTCTTTCACGACCGTTTCGACTGTCCGTACCCCTTCGGGAAGTACGACCAGGCGTTCGTCCCCGAGTACAACCTCGGCGCGATGGAGAACCCGGGCCTGGTGACCTTCCGCGAGGAGTACGTCTTCCGGGGCAAGGTGACACGGGCCTCGTACGAGGCGCGGGCCAACGTCATCCTGCACGAGATGGCGCACATGTGGTTCGGCGACCTGGTCACCATGCAGTGGTGGGACGACCTGTGGCTGAAGGAGTCCTTCGCGGACTTCATGGGCGCGTTCGCGCTGGTCGGCGCGACCCGCTTCACCGACGGCTGGATCACCTTCGCCAACCGCCGCAAGGCCTGGGCGTACCGCGCCGACCAGCTCCCCTCCACGCACCCGGTCACGGCCGACATCCGCGACCTGCAGGACGCCAAGCTCAACTTCGACGGCATCACGTACGCCAAGGGCGCGTCCGTCCTGAAGCAGCTGGTGGCCTACGTCGGGCAGGACGCGTTCCTGGAGGGCGCCCGCCGCTACTTCAAGCGGCACGCGTACGGCAACACCCGGCTCGGCGATCTGCTCTCCGTGCTCGCCGAGACCAGCGGCCGGGACATGGCGCTCTGGGCGCGGTCCTGGCTGCAGACGGCCGGCGTGAACTCGCTGACCCCGCAGGTGCTGCTGGACGCGGCGGGCCGGGTGAGCGAGCTGGCCGTGCTCCAGGAGGCCGCCGAGTCGCATCCCGAGCTGCGGCCGCACCGGGTGGCGATCGGCCTCTACCGGCTTCAGGACGGCCGCCTGGAGCGGTACGCGCGTGCCGAGACGGACGTCGACGGCCCCCGTACGGTGGTGCCGGAGCTGGCCGGCGCCGAGGCGCCCGAGCTGGTGCTGGTCAACGACGACGACCTCACCTACTGCAAGATCCGGTTCGACGAGACCTCGCTCGCCACCCTGCGCGAGCACCTGGGCTCGACGACCGACCCGCTGGCCCGTGCCCTGTGCTGGTCGGCGCTGTGGAACATGACCCGGGACGCGGCTCTGCCCGCGTCCGACTTCGTGGACCTGGTGACGCGGTTCGCGCACCGCGAGTCCGACATCGGCGTCCTGCAGATGCTCCACGCGTGGGTGAACTCGGCACTGGTGCACTACGCGCCCGAGCAGTGGCGGCCGACGGGCGGGCGGATCCTCGCCGACGTCGCGCTGCGGGATCTGCGGGCGGCCGAGCCGGGCAGCGAGCACCAGCTGGCCTGGGCGCGGTTCTTCGCGTCGGTCGCGTCGTCCGGCTCCGACTTCGAGCTGCTCCAGGGGCTGCTGGACGGCACGGCGAAGATCGACGGACTGGAGGTCGACCAGGAGCTGCGCTGGGTGTTCCTGGAGCCGCTGGTGGCGCACGGCGTCGCGGACGAGTCGGCGCCGGCGGCCGAGCTGGCCCGCGACGACACCGCGTCCGGCAAGCGCCACCAGGTCCGCTGCCTCGCCGCGCGCCCCTCGGCGGCGGTCAAGGCGCAGGCGTGGGCGCAGCTGGTGGAGTCGGACACGCTGTCCAACGCGCTCGTGGAGGCGACGATCGCGGGCTTCGACCAGCCCTCGCAGCGGGAGCTGCTGGCGCCGTACGCGGAGAAGTACTTCGCGTCGATCGAGCGCATCTGGTCGGAACGCTCCATCCAGATCGCGATGCACATCGTCCGGGGCCTGTTCCCGTCGCTCCAGGACTCCCCGGAGACGCTGGCGGCGGCGGACGCGTGGCTGACGGCGCACGAGTCGGCGGCCCCGGCGCTGCGCCGGCTGGTGCTGGAGGCGCAGGACGACCTGGCGCGCTCGCTGCGGGCACAGGCCGGCGGCGCCCACTAGTGCCGCGGCAGGCAACGTTTGCCCGTCAAGGAGCGGCGTCCGGTGCGTGCTCTCGGCGTGCCGGCCGGAAGTCCTCGTACTGGACGTACTT